>JAUNOJ010000385.1 GCA_030531135.1 Sutterellaceae bacterium
GTTAAAGATGTAGGGACCTGCCACACGTTCTTCGTTATCGAAGTTGGTGTAAACATACAAGCCCTTGACTTCCGGGTCGGTCTGCACGGCAAATTCGCTGTCGGCGCAAGCCGGATTGTCGCGATTGCGGGCAATGGCGTGACTGACTTCCGTCCATGCAGCCGTCAAGTCGACACGCTTTTCTTCCAGAAGAACCTGTTCGCCCAAAGAAACCTTCAAGGTGTCGGTATCGTTGATGCGGGCAATGGCGCAAGTGCACTCAGCCAGACCCGAAGTCTTCAATTGCGAGAGCACGTCGTCCAAACGATCAGTGGGCACCTGAATCACGGCACCGAGTTCTTCACTGAAAAACGCCTGCATGGCGGCGGCCGTATCGGTCGTACCGGTCACAAGCCCTGCCAAATCCACATCCAAACCGCAGTGGGTGGCAAACATCATTTCGCTCAACGTGGCAGCAAAGCCGCCGTCGGAGCGATCGTGATAGGCGTAGACGCAACCGGCCAAGGTGAGCTTACGAAGCACTGCCACAAACTTGGCAAGTTGCTGCGGATCATCGACGTCGGGCGCCGTATTGCCGAAGCTCTGAGCAACCTGAGCCAAAACGGAAGCGCCCATAAGGTTCTTGCCGTGACCCAAGTCGATGGCAAGCAACACGGAGTCCTTGTCGCGGCGCAGTTCCGGCGTCAAGGTCAAGCGCACGTCTTTGACGGGAGCGGCGGCAGAGGCAATCAAAGACACGGGGCTTGTGACGCACTTTTTGGTGTCGCCTTCGCTCCAAGCGGTACGCATGGAGCAGGAATCCTTACCGACGGGAATGGAGATGTTTAACGTCTGGCAGATGTCGCTTGCGGCCTTCACGGCACTATAGAGCTTGGCATCTTCGCCTTCGGCGCCGCATGCGGCCATCCAGTTGGCAGAAAGCTTCACCAAGCCAAGTTCAATATCGGCGGCAGCCAAGTTGGTGACGGCCTCACCAATGGCCATGCGGCTCGCGGCAGCAGCATCGATCACGGCAACCGGCGTGCGTTCACCCATGGCCATGGCTTCACCGGCAAAGCCCGTGAAGTTCACGTTCGTCACGGCGCAGTCTGCCACCGGCACCTGCCAGGGACCGACCATCTGATCGCGCGTGACAAGACCGCCCACGGAACGGTCCCCAATGGTGATCAGGAAGTTCTTGTTGGCAACGGTCGGGTGCTTCAAAACGCGATAAAGGGCATCTTTGATCGTCAAGTCGCCGGCATTAAATTCAGACAATTGGGGCGCAACGCTCTTGACATCGCGATGCATGCGCGGGGGCTTGCCCAAGAGCACTTCCATGGGCATGTCGACAGCGGTGTCTTCGCCCTTGCGACCGTCGACCACCAACTCGCCGTCTTCGCTGATCGTACCCAGCACAGCGTACGGGCAACGTTCGCGCTTGCAGAAGGCGTCAAACTTTTCCAAAGATTCCGGTGCGATGGCAATGGCGTAGCGTTCCTGACTTTCGTTACACCACACTTCCAAGGGGCTCATGCCCTTTTCTTCCACGGGCACCTTGTCCAAACTCAATTTGGCACCGTGACCCGAAAGGTCGGCAAGTTCGGGCATGGCGTTCGAAAGCCCACCCGCACCGATATCGTGAATGGCCAAAATGGGATTGTCGGCACAGCTTGACAAGCAGCGATCGATCACTTCCTGAGCACGACGTTCCATTACGGGGTTGCCGCGCTGAACGCTCTCAAAGTCT
>JAUNOJ010000386.1 GCA_030531135.1 Sutterellaceae bacterium
GAGCGGGACAAACGAATAATAAGCATGGTTTTTTCCTCTTTAAATGCGCCCGTACCAGGCGCGTAAATTCTTTAACTTTGCTAACGCGTGCGGATAGCAGACGTTGCAAAGCTCGTGATTTTACGCCAAAACACCCTAAAAAATCAATGGTGTCGGCACAAAATTTTTCTCGTCAGAAAAGAGAGCCGGTCTGCCCGACTTCCAAATCGCTCTTTTCCTCGGCCTTTTCTTGCGCCGTCTCGTCTGCTTTTCCTTGAGTTTCGGTCGCTGCCGTCACATCCGAACCAAGAAGCGCCAAAAGTTCGTCTTCGTTGATGATTTTCACACCCAAACTCTGGGCTTTTTCGAGTTTGGAGCCGGCAGCTTCCCCTGCCACCACATAGTCGGTCTTTTTGGAAACCGAGCCCGAAACCTTGCCGCCGGCAGCCAAAATCTTGTCCTTGGCCGCGTCGCGCGACAGTGTGGGCAAAGTGCCCGTTAACACAAACGTTTTGCCCACGACGGCCTCATTGGAAACAGAAGTCGTATCTTCCGACCAAACGATGCCCGCTTTAAGAAGCGCCTCGATTTCGACTTCGTTGTGCTCTTCGGCAAAAAATGCCGAAATCGACTCGGCCAAAACTTCGCCCACGTCGTTGACGTTTAAAAGTGCCTCAACGTCGGCCGAGCGCAAGGCTTCCAGCGTCTTGAAGTGCAGTGCCAAATCGCGTCCTGTGGCTTCGCCCACATGGCGAATGCCCAAGGCAAAGATAAAGCGCGCCAGCGTCGTTTGTTTGCTCTTGGCAATGGCTTCAACGAGGTTCGTGGCGCTTTTCACGCCCATACGATCGATGCTTTGCAGTTCTTCGACGGTTAAGTGATAGAGGTCGGACGCGCGCTTCACGAGACCCTTATCGACCAACACGTCAACCATCTTCTCTCCCATACCGTCGATGCCCATGGCGCGACGGGAAGCAAAATGCACCAAGGACAACTTCATCTGAGCAGGACACACGAGCCCCCCGGTGCAGCGCGAGTCTTTTTCTTCTTCGTCTCGCACGACGGCAGAGCCGCACACCGGGCAAACGGAAGGCATCACAAAGCTCTTTGCCGTCTCGGGACGCTTTTCGGGCAATACGCGCACGATTTCGGGGATGACGTCGCCGGCGCGTCGCACCACAACCGTGTCTCCGATCATGAGGCCCAGTTCTCGTATGTGGTCTTCGTTATGTAGCGTTGCGTTACTCACGGTGACGCCCCCTACAAACACCGGCGCCAAACGCGCCACCGGCGTCATGCGCCCGGTACGGCCCACCTGCACGTCGATGTCCAAAACGGTAGAGAGCGCTTCCTGCGGCGGATACTTGTGTGCACACGCCCAACGCGGTTCGCGGGCCACAAAGCCCAAAGCCGATTGACGGTCCAAATCGTCGACCTTGTAGACCACGCCGTCGATTTCATAGGGCAATGTTTCGCGAATCTCGGCCACATCCTTGTGAAACTGCGCGAGCGCCTGAGGACCTTCGACCGTGCGGCGCATGGCGGCCACCGGAAAACCCAATTGTTTCAATCGGGCAAACATGCCGGTCATGGTGTCCGAAAAGCGGGGGCCCGAAACTTCGCCCAAACCGTAGGCATAGAAATGCAAGGGGCGCTGCGCCGTGATACGGCTATCCAATTGACGCAGGCTGCCGGCGGCGGCGTTTCTGGGGTTGGCGAACAGACTTTGCCCGTCCGCCTCCCG
>JAUNOJ010000055.1 GCA_030531135.1 Sutterellaceae bacterium
GTACGAGTGAGGGCGTCGAGCGCTTCGAAGCTTGATCGCACGACAAGCCGAACAGCAAAAAAGCGTGAATTTTCCACACAATCACGATCAGCAGCCAGTCGAAACCGCTCTTCGACTGGCTGAATTTTTTTGATGATAGCTGTGATGCCTACGGCTTGGTTTTACTTCCTTTAGCTTGTCCCGAGCCTCGATTCTTGAGAACCTCTTGTTTTTGCGTCAGCGCCCATCGGGGCAAATGCGGATGGGGCAGGTTGAGACTGTGAAAATGATCGCGATCGTGAAAAAGACAAGTGCACACGATGTCGCAATCGTGAAAAAAGAAGCTTTTAAAGTGTTCGCAAACGTGAAAAATTGCACCTATAATGATGTCGGGATCGTGAAAACGGAGCAAAATCAATCATGTACGAGAGAAAGATTTATCGGGAAATTCTCAAGTGGAAAGAGCAATATGCGCCGCGTTATGCGCTCTTTTTGCGTGGCGCCAGACGTGTCGGTAAGACGACCTTGGCAGAAAAACTCGGGCGTGAGGCTTACCGCTCTCATATCGTCATTCGTTTTGACCAAGCCGATGACACGATCCGCGATTTGTTTGTCAATAGCTTGAGGGATTTGGATACTTTTTTCACAACGTTGCAGTTCATTTACGGAACAAAACTGTATCCGGGCGAGTCGCTTATCATCCTGGATGAAATCCAGCTTTTCCCGAAGGCGAGACAAGCACTGAAAACGTTATTGGAAGACGGACGCTATCACTATTTAGAAACAGGGTCTTTGGCGGGGATTACAAAGAAGAGCAAAGAGATTCTGATTCCGTCCGAGGAGTATAAATTGGATGTTTTGCCCATGGACTTCGAAGAGTATCTGTGGGCAACCGGCAATACGATGATCATGCCGGTCATCCGTGAACACTATGCCGGTAAAAAGCCGATGGGAGCCCTACATCAGGCCATCATGAAGTCTTTTCGCGAATATATGCTCATTGGCGGTATGCCTCAGGCCGTCAAAGCTTTTGTGGAGAAAAAAGACTTCGGCGATGTAGATATGGTCAAGCAACAAATCATTTCGCTCTACAAAGACGATATGCAAGAGCAAAATGAAGAAAACTCCAACTATGTCACAAATTTCTTTGATCGTATCCCTTCGGAGCTGTCCAAACACGACAAACGGTATGTGCTGACACACATTAACTCCGGCGCACGTATTCGAGATTATCAGGGCCCGATTCGTTGGCTTGACGAGGCCATGATCATCAATATCGCAAACAAGGTAGACGATCCGAGTGCGGCTTTCAATCTCGCAATCACCGATCCGAGTTTCAAGTGCTATATGTCGGATACCGGCCTATTGGTGTCAATGGCTTTTAGCGATCGGCAGTATTTGGAAAATGATCTGTACAAAGCCGTGCTCTTAGACCGTCTACAGATCAATGAAGGGATGCTCTTAGAAAATATCGTAGCCCAAAGCTTAAAGGCTAATGGACATCGGGCATTTTTCTACACGGAACGCAGTGTCGAGATGAAAAGGACGACAATGGAAATCGATTTTTTGATTCGGCAGGGGAAAAAAATCGTGCCGATTGAAGTGAAATCATCCAATTCGTCTAGTATCAAATCGCTGTTGAAATTTAAAGAAAAGTTCGGCAAACGCGTGGGTGACGGTATCGTGTTACACCATGGGGAGATCAAATGCCAAGACGGGATTTGGTTCTTGCCTTACTATATGGCAACCGTCCTGTAACTTTGCGAGAAACAATCGCCGAGCCCTGTGAAAAGCTCGGCGATTTATATTTGGTTTCAAGTCACAAACGTTGCAGCTTGTTCGTGACTTGTCGTAGCCCGATTAGAAGCGGTGCACGAGACCGGTTAACACTTCGTAGGCGCTCGGGTTGCTGTCCTTGTTGACGTTGCTCGAATCGCGGACGTAACCGGCAGCAGTGTAGAACTGCGTGCGCTTGGAAAGCGGATAGACGTAGCCCACGGCCAAGGCGAGACGGTCGGTATCCAAGCCGTCTTCATTGGCACCTTCGGCATCCATCCAACCGATGTTGGCCTTAAACGTACCGCCGGCCAACGGAACGTCGGCACCGAGTTCCAGAGAGTAGCCGTCGTAGGCAATGCCAGCAGAATTCTTAACATTGGGGTCAACCACGGTCTGGAGGCTGTTCAAAGTACCATGGCCTTGGAAGTCAGCACCCTGCACATCGCGGAAATACATACCGGCAGCGTAAACCTTCACGACCTGGAAGTCATAGTCGGCTTCCAAAGAGAAGGCCAGAGAGGCATCGGGATCGTCCGTGGTGGTTTTCTTATACATCTTAGAGTCGAGCACGGAAACAATGTTCAACGGACCGTTGCCGTAGGTCAGACCGACAGCCCACATACGATCTGCCTGATTTTCGAATTCGCGCACATTGCCGTTGCCTTTGCCGTCCATGTTGGAAGAGTACTGCAAGTGCAACTGGGCGCCAGCCATCTTGGGAGACTTCCACGTGATGACGTTATCGGCAGACTTGAAATCGCCCGGCATGATGTACTTGTGACCGACAATGAAGTCGCCTGCAGAGTTGCTAAAGGGGTTGGTCTTCGGACCCCAGATACCCGTCGTGCCGAAGCCGCTGCGCAAAATACCCGAGCGACCGAACGTCAAAGTACCGAACGTGTCGCTTTCCAAAGCGAGCTGAGCCACGCGGTGGAACATACGGCCGGAGGTCAAAGAACCGTCGTCGCTGCCGAACTGGCCTTCGAGCATGAAGCTCACTTTCAAGCCGTCGCCGAGGTCTTCGGAACCGCGGAAGCCGAAGCGGTTGGGCACGAGCTGGCTGCCCTTCAATTGGCCTTTGTATTCGGTGTCGCTACCTGCGGTATCTTTGTCAATCGACTGGAAGTTCAAACCGGTATCGATCAAACCGTAGATTTGCACTTCGGCGGCGCTTGCCGTAAAAGCCATGGCGGCAACGGCGGCAGCAGTCAGAATATGACGGGTCTGCATAGTTTCTTCTCCAGATGGTGATTGTTCTTATGGTGCGTGTACAGCGAATGTAAAACGCCGACGGCACCTATTGGTCTCGGGGAAAATTGTCGCTACGGACTTACGTGCGTAAGTTGACGCGACTCAGTTCATGCTACGTAAGAGCAGAAATCTCGCAAATTATCTGCTACTTTTCGCGCATGAATGGAAAAAATACGACACTTTGCGATCCATGCTTTTGCCATTTCTTTTAACTTCGTTGATTTCTGTTGCCAAACGCTCGGCCGGTGTGTTGGTACTTTTGTGTGCGTTGACCGTCGGCTCGATGCCTGCGGCTTTTGCGCAATTGGATGCTTTTTCTTCGGCGACCACGGCCGAAGATCGTGCCATTCGTATCGGGATTCTCAATTTTGAGAGCGAAACGAGTTATGCCGGCACGCGCGACAAAGTTCAAGAGCAGATGGTCGAATATCTGAGGAAACAATTTCCCAACGATCGCGTCGAGCCTCATTACTACACCACCCCCGAATTGACCAAAGCCGTGCGTGAAGGCAAAGTCGAATTCTTCTTGGCAAGTTCAGGCTTTTACGTTGCCATGCAGCACTACGGCGTGCGAGACGTGGCCACTTTGGTGTCGACTTACTTTTCCGATCCCAATCGCGTGGTGTCGGGGACGATTTTCGTCAGAAAAGATCGAGAGGATTTGACCGATATTGCATCGTTACAAAAGTCGATTGCGGTGAGCACGCACCCCATGAACTTCATGACCTATCAGATCAACATGGGCGAGATTGCCAAGCGCGGCTACGATCCCGATCGTTTTTTCCGTCAAACGCTTTTTACCGACAACAGTCCCGTCAACGTCGTGCGTAGCGTCTTGGAGGGCAAGGCCGATGTGGGGTTGTTGCGCCACTGTATGCTTGAAAACATTACCGCACGTTTTCCTGAGTTCAAAGACCGCTTTCGCGTGATCGAGCCCAAAAATCACGCCTACGCCAGATGTGCGTCAAGTACCGATTTGTACCCGGGCTGGACCATGGCAGTGACCCCGCACACGCCGCCCGACATGACGCACAAACTCGCTTTGTCTTTGTTGGCAATGACCCCGAAAGATACGCCTTCGGGCTACACGTGGACATTGGCCACCGACTTTAAGCGTGTGAACGACGTCCTGCGCGATTTGCGTGTGGGGCCTTACGCTTATTTGAGAGACTGGACTCTGACGCGCATCATCCGAGAACTCTGGCCGTATTTGGGTTTTGTCGTGGGATTGTTGGTGGCCGGCGTTTTTCATTTCCTGCAAGTCAGAAGGCTCGTTGACAAACGCACCGCCCAATTGCGAGATGCTTTGGAACGAGAACAAGCGGCCAACGTCAGAGCACAGGAAGCCTCGGTCAAAATCGACTTGTTGCAACGCTTGTCTGCCGTGGGGCAGCTTTCGAGCATTTTTGTGCATGAATTGGGACAGCCCTTGTCTGCCATGGGCTACGCCGTGCGCGGACTGGAAACGCTGGCAGCACGCGAACAAAAGGGAGAGACGCTCTCGGAAAGACAATTGGACAATCGTGCCGAGTGCGTGAGCACGATTCGCCGTCAGATTCAGCGGTGCGGCGCCATCATCGAGCGCGTCCGAAGCTATGCGCGACAACAGGGGACGGGCCGCGAAAATGCCGTGAACTTCTGCTCGACCATGCGAGAGATGGCCGCAGAACTTGAAACCGCACGCAAGATGCCGGCATGCGCCCAAATCGAGATTCCCGAAAGGCCCTTGATTGTAGAAGGTAACGGTGTGGAATTGGGCTTGGTGATTTTGAACCTTTTGAAAAACGCGGCCGACGAAATCCGCGAGCATCCGACGGACAACCCCGTGATGCGCGCTACGTTACAAAGCGACCCTGACAAACACACCTTGGTTTTGACCGTGGAAAATTCCGGTCGCGAGTTGACCGATGCCGAAGTCGAAACCATGCAAGTGCCCTTTGCCACCACCAAGGGTCGAGGGCTGGGGTTGGGCGTCATCATTGTAAAATCCATCGCCGAAGCGCATCGTGCCCGCGTCACCTTTGCGCCGAGAAAGGGAGGCGGTCTGGTCGCTCGTTTTGAGATGGCTTTGCGTGAAGAGGGACTTCCCGAAGTCGAAGCAACTGCCGAAAAGAATGGAGAGAATAAAGTATGACGGACAAAAACGATGTCGTGATCCGTATTGTGGACGACGAAGACGAAGTGCGCATGGCCTTGCGTCTGATGCTCGAAATCGAGGGTTGGCAAACGGCCGTTTACGACAGCGCACAGAGTTTTTTAGTCAACGACAAGTCTTCCGTTCCCGGTTGTCTGCTTTTGGACGTGCGCATGCCCAAAATGAGCGGGCTCGAGTTGCAACAGGTGATGAGCGAGCGCCATATCGAATTGCCCGTCATTTTCTTAACGGGGCATGCCGACATCGATGTGGCCATTGCCTCTTTAAAGAAAGGCGCGACCGACTTTTTGTTAAAGCCCGTGGACGATCAAAAACTCATCGAAGCCATTGAAAATGCCGTCGCCTTGGACCGCAAACGTCGCGCGGGGCTTCAAGGTCAGTCGCAAGCGGCAGCGGGCGTTGCGCTTTTGTCCGCACGTGAAAAAGAAGTCTTGCAACTTTTCCTTTTGGGCTTAAACGACAGAGCCGTGGCAGAGCGCTTTTCTCTTTCCGAGCGAACGGTGCAGGGACATCGCGCCCGCATTTACGAGAAGTTTCGCATTCACACGGCCAAAGACTTGGCGCTCATTGCCGACGATATCAAGGCGGAAATGGGGCTCACGTAGTGTTTTTTTGACGAAAAACGATTTACGCACGTAATTTGACGAAGATAATCGGTGGACAAAATCGGGCAAGTTTTGACTTTGCCCGAAACAAAACCCATCTTAAGAGGAAAGAAAACATGACCGCTGATTTGTCTCGTCGCGCTTTATTGCGTACGGCCGGCGCCGCCGGCGTTGCCGCTGCCGCCAGCAGTGCTGCTTTTGCCCATATTCCGACCAAGGCGCCCGCCAAGTGGGACCAGACGGTCGACGTGCTCGTGGTGGGCACGGGGTTTTCGGGTTTCTCTGCCGCCATTGAAGCCAAAAATGCCGGCGCCGACGTGCTCTTGATTGACAAGATGCCCGTGATCGGCGGCAACTCCACGTTATCCGGCGGCGGCTTTGCCGCTCCGGGCAGCGACATGCAAAAGAAAGCCGGGATTGAAGACAGTGCCGAGCAGCTCTATCAGGACATGCTCAAAGCGGGTGGCTACATCAATCAGCGCGAATGCGCCAAGGCCGTGGCTTACGGTGCCTTGGATTCCTACAAATGGGCAACCGAATACCTGGGTGTGAAGTGGGATCGTTTGGGTTTTCATGGCGGCCACTCTGTTGCACGTTCCTGCGCCTTTATGAACGGGTCGGGTGCCAACATCATTCGCCCGATGAAGGCCAAGGCCGACGAGCTCGGCATCCCCGTACAGTTGCGCACGTGGCTCAAAGAAATCATTGTGGACGACAACGGTGCCGTGATCGGTGCCGAATTGCGCCGCGGTTTCCGTTTCCCCGATGAAAAGTCCGGCAAACCCGTGTTTGTGCGCGTCACGCGCGGTCTTGTGATGGCCACCGGCGGTTTCTCTCAAAACGTCACGATGCGTATGTGGCAGGATCCCCGTCTGACGGCCGACTTGGGCTCCACCAATCATCCGGGCGCCACGGGCGACGGTCTGTTGGCCGCTCAGCGCATCGGTGCAGGCACCACGCTCATGGACTGGATTCAGTTGGGTCCGTGGACTTCGCCTGACGAAAAGGGTTTCGGTTTCTGCCCGAAGTTTGTCGAATCCGCCGTGGGTTACGGTTTGATGGTCGACCCCAAGACGGGCAAGCGCTTCATTAACGAAACGGGCAACCGCAAGGTGCGCTCCGACGCCATTATCGCTACCGGGCATCCGGCAGTGCTTTTCGTGTCTGAGAAGAATGCCGCCAAGCACGTACCGCCTGCCGCGTTAAAGGGCGGTTTGGAAAACGGCTCGATCAAGAAGTTCGAAAATTTGGATGCATTGGCCGCAGGTTACGGGATCGATGCCAAGACGCTCAAAGAATCTGTTGCTCGCTGGAACGAGGCGATCAAGGCCGGCAAAGACAAGGACTTCAACGCCAAGATCTTTAAAGATACCGAAGTCAACGAAGGCGTCTTTTACGCCTGCCGTTTGTGGCCGCGCGTTCACTACTGCATGGGCGGCATGATGATTAACGAAAAGGCCGAAGCCATCAGTATCGAATTCAAGGTCATTCCGGGTTTGTTTGCTGCCGGCGAAGTCTGCGGCGGCGTGCACGGCATGGTGCGTTTGGGCACGGTTTCCATTGCCGACTGCGTGATCTTCGGTCGCATTGCCGGTCGCAGCGCTGCGGCTCGCAAGGCTTAAATCAACAGAACTTTTTTATAACAACAGGGAGTATTTCCAATGATGAAGCAACTTCTCGTGGCAGCAACTGCTGCAGTTTTGTGCGCCGGCGCTCAGGCCGCCTACAAGGACGGCACTTACACCGGCGAAGGCACGGGCAACGAAAGCAAGATTCAGGTTGAAGTCGTTGTGGCCGGCGGTAAAGTGAGTTCGGTCAAGGTCGTCAAGCACGGCGAAACCGAAATGCTGTTGCGCGCTGCCGAAAAGAGCATCGCCAAGAAAGTGATCGCCAAAAACGGCACCGAAGGTGTGGAAGGTGTGAGCGGCGCATCCAACTCTTCTCGCGGCATCCTCGAAGCCGTGAATCAGGCGCTCAAGTCCGCACAATAACTGAAAATCGACGTCGGATTTTTTCTCCTTCGATCCGACGTCGAACCTTGAAAACGACCTTAAGACAAAGCCTTCCGAGCGAAGACCGACGTTTTGAGGTCGTTTGTTTTTTGTCCCGTGCAAAGACTCTCAAACACAACATGACGCATGTTTGATATTTCCGTAATTACGTGCGTAAACCTATGCGGATAATTCCATTATCAAAACTGGGATCAAGCAAGAGTCCCGACAAATACAAGTTTTCTTACCATGGAGAGTTGAGATCATGACCAAGCAAACGCTTTCTCGCCGCAATCTTTTGAAGGCCGCCGGTGCCGGTGCCGCGATGTTCGGTGCTGCAACCGTTGCTCACGCACGCGATGCACAGGGCGTCAAGTGGACGGATACCTATGAAGTTGTGGTGGTGGGCGCAGGCGGCGCCGGTATGGCCGCAGCCGTGAAGGCCGCACAAAACGGTGCCAAGAAGATCATCGTTTTGGAAAAGATGCCCTTTACGGGCGGCAACACCCTCATTGCTCAGGGCTTTTTGAATGCTGCCGACCCGGTTCGTCAGCCGCGTCAGAACATCAAGGACTCTCCCGAACATCACATGAAGCAGACGTTGGCCGCAGGCGACTATCGCGGCGATCCCGAACGCGTTCGCGTCTTGTGCGAAAACGCCTACGGTGCCGTGACCTGGCTCGAAAGCCTCGGCATGAAGTTCAAAGACAACGTTATCCAGATTTTCGGCGCCTTGTATCCGCGCTCTCACGTTCCGGCTCTTCCCAAGGGCCAGGGCTACGGTACGGTGTTGGCCGCTGCTGCCGAAAAGTACGGTATTGAAGTCGTGACCGATTCTTCCGTCACCGAAATCATCCGCGAAAAGCCCTTTGAAGGCGACGTGTTGGGCGTTCAGGTTCAGACCGAAGACGGCACCCGCTTTATCCGCGCCACGCGTGCCGTGGTGTTGGCCGCCGGCGGCTTCGGTGCCAACCAGTACCTGCGCGAATTGCACGATCCTCGCGTCAAGGGTTTGGGTACGGACAACCTCGCCGGCAGCCGCGGTGAAGTGATGATGGCCGCCGTGCGCGTCGGTGCTTACACGGTCGGTATGGACTTCATTCAGTCCACCCCGGGTGCTCCCGCCGGCAAGAAGATGAAGCTTTTGTTGAACTTCAACGTTAACGGTTCCATTTATGTCGATAAGCGCGGCAACCGAATCGTTAACGAAGGCGAACGCCGCGACGTTATTCGCGATGCCGTGTTGGGAACGCCGGAACGCTATGCCTACACCGTGTGCGATAACGAAAACTTCATGAGCTACGACGTTGTCAATCGCAATGCAATTATGAAGGGTATCGAAATCGGCGAAGCCTGGACGGCCCCGACGATTCGCGAATTGGCCGAAAAGATGGGTGTGGACCCGGCCGGTATCGAAAAGACGATCAACCGTTACAACAACGAATTCGTCAAGAACCGCAAGGATCCGGACTTCAACAAGACGGCCGTGAACCTCACCAAGAAGATCGAAGTGGGTCCCTTCTGGGCATGCTACACCGGCATGACCGTGCACCACACGATGGGCGGTTTGAACACCAACACCAAGGCTCAGTGCTTGGATTGGACCGGTGCCGTGATACCGCGCTTGTACGCTGCAGGCGAAATCACGGGCGGTATCCACGGTACGAACCGTGTGGGCGGCAACGCTGTTCTCGACTGCTTCGTGTTCGGCCAGATCGCCGGCGAAAACGCAGCCAAGGAAAAGATCCGCAAGTAAGAAAGTTCAGGGTCGTGGCGTCATCTCTCTTTTTCTCCTCCGACGTCACGGCCTAAACGTAAGCTCCCCGCTGGGGTCATGAAGCGGTTTTGATGATGAGACAATTCAGCCA
>JAUNOJ010000056.1 GCA_030531135.1 Sutterellaceae bacterium
CAACGACTTCGCGTTTGGCCCACCCTGCCACGCGCCACAGGAAAAATGCCGCACAGGCCGCTGCCGGCGCAAACCAGGCGATGCTCGTTTGCCCGTTGGGAATAATGATGACGGCTGCGGCAATGGGGCCGATGGCAGACCCTGCATTGCCCCCGACTTGAAAGACGGCCTGCGCCAAACCCTTGCGTCCGCCCGAGGCTTTCTGCGCCACGCGCGCCGACTCCGGATGAAAGATGGCAGAGCCGCAGCCCACGACGGCAACCGAAATTAAAATGGACATGAGGCTTGAGGCGTAAGCCAACGAAATCAAACCGGTCAATGTCAAAAGCATCCCGAAGGGCAAAGCGTACGGGCGCGGCGTTTTGTCCGACACATAACCCACGACAGGCTGCAACAGGGAACTTGTGAGCTGTACCGTCAGGGTAATGAGTCCCACCTCTGTAAAAGTCAGTGCGTTGGCTTCTTTCAACAATGGAAGCGATGCGGGCAACAACGACTGCATCGTATCGTTTAAAAAATGTGAGGCGCTGATGAGAAGCAAAATGCCCATCACGGGGCCGGTTTGGCGATTCGTGTTCATCTCTGACAAATTTCCAAAAACTGAACTCGACCTTTTCAATCCAAGGCCGTCGTGACGATAGTTTACAATGACAAGACCCACATCAAAGGACAAACGACATGGACGAAGGAACAGCAATTGAAAACGGCTGGCGGCAGTTTGCCAAAGACTTTGACGTCGGGGGCGAACGTCCCGAGCATATGCACGACGACGCGCAACTGCTTTACGCCAATCGAGGCGTAATGCTCGTCAAAACCCAAGGGCGACAGCGCATCATTGCGCCCTTTCAGGCACTGTGGATCCCGGCGGGCGTTGCCCACTCCATTCGCTTTCTGACGGACACCTGCATGCGAAGCCTCTACTTTCCCATGGAGGCGACAAAATTCAAGCGCCTCAAAGCCCAAGTCCGTCTGGTGGCGATGCCCGCGCTTTTGCGAGAACTCATTGCCGCCATCTTTGAAAGTGAGAGCGACAAAGCGACGCTCAATCTCATGACGCAACTCGTGTTTCGACTGATCGAACAAGGCAAAGAGCTGACCGTGACGATTCCTTTGACGGACGATGCGCCACTGGCTCGTCTCATGACGGAGATTTTGGCCAAGCGCCTGTGGGATATGTCGCTTGCGGACGCGGCAGCTAAACTCAATCTCACCCCCAAAACGTTTTCTCGGCACTTCAAAAACAGTGTTTCGATGAGCTATCGCGACTGGATGGTTCGGGCCAAGCTTTTGACTGCTTTGGATTTGCTGGCGGGCGGTATGTCGATCAAACAGACGGCCTTTGCGTTGGGTTACGGTGAGAGCGCAACGTTTATTGCAGCGTTCAAGCGCCTTTTTGGCGTCACGCCGGGCAATGTCTCGGGAAACGGTCGGAATTGAGGATTTACCCTCGCACCACAAGATATAGTGGGTCAAAGCGTTTCGTTATTCCGACATCGTTGACTTGGGACGCATTTTCGTCGAAATTCGATCCGAAAGTCGAACCGAGAAAGCGATAATTTGGGTGAGAAAACCAAAAGTAAAAAAGCGAAAAAAGTAAAAACAATAAAACAGGCTCTTTTACACCACACCGAAGGAGGCGCATTATGTTGACACGTTTGACCGGGTTCGGGCGCGAACATTTCAAGACCATCCTGCTTTGGATCGCCATTTGGGCAATCGTCGTGATCGGCTTTCGTGTTTTGGCTTGGGGCATCGGCTTTGCCTGTGAAGAAACCGTTTGCAAGATCATTTGACGCAAACTCGTGCTTTTTGCCGATACCAATTTGTGCACATTTGTGGCATAGTGCGCCACACGATGTTGTGATTGAAATGCAGGGGTGAAAACCGCGCCCTGCAAAAAGTTAAAAATTTGAATTTGCGTGTTTGCAGAACGCGTCAAACCAATTGCGTCGCACGCACGCCCTCCCCTCGACGGGGGTGAATGCCGGTTGATTGAGCTCTCAGGCTTTGCGTCATTGGAAACAACAATTCGTACGCAGTCTGTTTGGGTCTATTCCGTTTCGGATGTCGTAAGTCTTGATTGAGCTTCTCACCGGTTCCCCGTCAAGGGGATTTTGTCGTGCTGCAAAATGCGCACGACTTGTACCGAATTTGTTTTTTAAACCTTTTTTCCTTTTTAACTTTTTTATAGGACAGCCCATGCTTTCTGATATCGAAATTGCCCAGCAGGCCAAACTCAAGCGTATCGACAACCTCGCGCACGAATGGGGTTTGGAAGATTCCGAATTCGAACCCTATGGTTGGGACAAGGCCAAGGTGAACTTGAAGGCCGATCGCGCCGACAAGGGTAAGCTCATTTTGGTGACGGCCACCTCCGGTATGCCTGCAGGCTCCGGCAAAACCACCACTTCCATTGCCCTTGCTCAGGCCATGAACCGTTTGGGCAAAAAGGCCGTGTTGGCTTTGCGCGAACCGTCTTTGGGCCCGGTCTTCGGCATGAAGGGCGGTGCCGCCGGCGGCGGTTACTCGCAAGTGTTGCCGATGGAATCCATCAACCTGCACTTTACGGGTGATTTCCACGCCATTACGGCCGCCAACAACCTCATCGCCGCTTTGATCGACAATGCCCGTCATCAGCGTCAGGTCGACTTGAAGGAAGTCACCTGGAAGCGTGTGCTCGACGTCAACGACCGTCAGTTGCGCTTTATCGTCGACGGCCTCGGGGGCTCTGCCAACGGTACGCCCACCGAAACCGGCTTTGACATTACGGCAGCAAGCGAACTCATGGCCGTGCTTTGCCTGGCAGACGGCATGGACGATTTGCGCGCTCGTATCGATCGCCTGGTTTTGGGCATCAAGCGCGACGGTACGCCCTTTACCTGCAAGGAACTCGGTGCTACGGGTTCTGTGATGGCGCTGTTACTTGACGCCATGAAGCCCAATCTGGTTCAGACCTTGGAAGGCACGCCCGCATTTATTCACGGCGGCCCCTTTGCCAACATCGCCCACGGTTGCAACTCGGTTGCCGCCACGCGCGCTGCTTTAAAGCTTGGCGACTATGCCATTACCGAAGCCGGCTTCGGCTCCGACTTGGGTGCCGAAAAGTTCTATGACATCAAGTGCCGTTTGACGGGCTTGCAACCTGCGGCCGTGGTGCTTGTGACGAGTTTGAAGGCCTTGAAGTGGCACGGCGGCGTGGCACTGCCCGAAATCGGCAAACCCAACCTCGAAGCCTTGAAGAAGGGCTTGTGCAACTTGGATGCGCACATTGCCAATCTGAAGGCCTTTGGTCCGGGCATTGTTGTCAGCATGAACCACTTTGCCAATGATCCGGAAGACGAAATCGCCGTCTTGCGTGCCCGTTGCGAAGAATTGGGCGTGAAGTTTGCCATTTCCGACGGCTTTGCCTTGGGCGGCAAGGGTGCCGAAGACGTGGCCAAGGCCGTGTTCGAAACGGCTGAAAATACGACTGCTTTGAATCATCCGTGCGAAGCCGACGACGATGTCGTGACGAAGGTCACCAAGATCGCTCAGCGCGTTTACGGTGCTGCCACGGTGACGTTGTCCGACGCTGCCAAGAAGGACTTGAAGGCCATTGTCGAGATGGGCTTTGACAAGTTGCCTGTCTGTATCGCCAAGACCCCCTTCTCTTTGACGGCCGATGCCAAGGCTTTGGGTGCGCCCAAGGGCTTTGATTTGCCGGTGGCTCGCTTGATTTTGAACGCCGGTGCCGGCTTTGTGGTGGTCACCACGGGCGCCATCATGCGTATGCCGGGCTTGCCGAAGGTGCCGGCTGCCATGCAGATCGATGTTGCCGACGGAAAGATTACCGGATTGGCTTAATCTGTGCTATAATTCGAATCGACTCGATATGTCATAGTTGAGTCATTCTCAGGCGACTCGGGCAGGGATTCCATCCTTGCCCGAGTTTTTTTGGGGATTTGGCAATGAAGTATTACAACTTTGTCATGCCCCGATCATGTGTTTGTCATAAATACTCTCTATAGTGAGGCCCGGTAAAAGAGAAAAAACAATTTATTCTAAAAAGAAAAATTAATGAAAAATCTAAAATCATTGACCGTCTGGTCACACGACGACGTGTCCGTCGCGCCCGTTTGTTTGGGCAAACTCGACACGAACACCTTTGCTTTCGACTACTGCGAAACGTGGTCGAAGTCTTCCGAAGCCCGTCGCTTCAATCCCATCGGGGCTCTTCCCGAAACACCCTTGGCAGCAAGCCTCATTACCGATTCCCTTCCCGACAGTTGGGGGCGAGGTTTGATTAAGCGTCTCGGTCTTGCCACCGCCAGAAAAAACGAAGTGCTTTTTGTCGAAACGACCGACGCCGACGTTCTGGCAGGCGTGACCGACAGCGTTCGTATGGGAGCCTATCGCTTTTCGCAAACGGGCGACGACACGAATGCACCTCAAACCTTTGTGGGCGTCTCTACGCGAGCCCTACCCCGTCAAGGCGATTTAAAGACATTTCTTGAACTCGCGGCAACGTATGAAGCCGGCGACTCGATGTCGGTTCAGACATTGTCTCCCTTGGTCGAATTCGGAGCGTCTTTGGGCGGCTCTCGTCCCAAGGTGAACTTCGTGGGTGAGGACGGCGCGTTATGGATTGCCAAACTGCCTTCGATTCACGACGAGCGCAATTACGGTGCTTGGGAATATGTGGCCTTTTCATTGGCGCGCGACTGCGGCATCAAGGTGCCGGAATTCGGGCTGGTGAATAAAAGTATTTTCGTAACAAAACGATTCGATCGTACTTCGGATGGCAAGCGCCGTCACTACTTCTCCACACGTGCGCTTTTGGGTGCGCAGAAAAACCGCGAAGCCAGAAGCTATCTTGAAATTTTGGGGTTGATCGAACGTATTTGCGGCAACCGGTCGGATGACATCGAAGAGCTTTTCCGCCGTGTGGTCTTTAAGATCATGATCAGCGACGGGGACGATCATTTGCGCAACCATGGTTTCTTGCTCACGGAAAACGGTTGGAGTTTGGCGCCGGCGTTTGACATGACGCCGAGCACGACGAGCGAACATCTGGTGCTCACGTGGGATGAAAAGTGCCCCTGCTTTAACTTGAAGGGCTTGATTTCTGCTGCGCCCATTTGGGGGATCGGTGTGGAACGCGCCCGTGAAATCGTGGACGAATGCCGTGAAGCGGTTTCGCGCTGGGAAGAAAAGGCACGTGAAGCCGGACTTTCAGATGACGAGATCAAGGCGATGGCACCGGCTTTCCGACACAACCAACCCGTCTAAAACCTTTTTCAATCGAAGGGTTTGCACTGACAACAACGCCGCGAGTTTCGGCCCGCGGCGTTTGCATATGCTCTAACGGCGAAGGCCAAAAAGTCGATGCCCCCACTCCGAAATTACTAAGCCTGCGATGGTCATGGCGCAACCGCTCACAGACATCCAGGTGATCGGCTCTCCCAAAAAGACGATGGCCGTGAGGATGGTAACGACCGGAATCAGATAGATGTAGATGCTCGTTTTGACGGTGCCCAAGACTTTGACGGCATAGTTCCAAGTGGCAAAGCACATTGCCGATGCGCCGAGCCCCAAAAACAAAAGGTTGGCGATGTTGACGGGATCCATCAGGCGCTCAAGCCCAAGACGAAATTCGAAGAGCCAAGGCGTGGGCAGCATGAAGACGATGCCCCAGAAAAACGTTCTGCGCGTGCAGGCAATGGTTCCAAAGCCGAAGTCGGCCATTTTGCGGGTAAGTACCGCATAACAGGCCCACACAAAGGCAGCCGTCAACGCTAAGATATCGCCCGCCGGATTGAGTTCGAATTTGGCGCCGTTAAAACTAATCAAGGCAATGCCGCCGATGGCGAGCACAAATCCGACAAAGAAGTTGGCACGCAACGGCTCTTGGTCTTTAAGACAAAGGTGCGTGAGAATCGCGGTAAAAAACGGCGACATCGTAATGAGAACACCCACGTTGGAAGCCATGGTAAGCGTCAAAGCGATGTTTTCCAGAAGGTAATACAGGCAAATGCCGGTGAGCCCCGCGCCCATGAAAACGAGTTCTTGGTTCAACGTGACGTTTTTGAGCCGACGCGGACAAAAGAGCCACAAGGCTGCGTAGGCCATGACAAAGCGAAAAAGCAAAATCTCGACCGGCGAAAAGGACGTCAGCAGCACCTTGGTGGAAATGAAGGTTGTCCCCCAGATCAAAATTGTGATCAGGGCGACCAAGTGGCCGACCGTCAAACTGTTGCCGGCGTGAAGAGATTGCGGTTGCATTTGAGAGGGGCGTAATTTTTCGTGTTTTGCAATTATACGAACTTATGTATTTCCCTAGTGTTTTTGCCTTGAATACGGCCGATCTATCAGGAAATACCACTTTGGAAATATTGTGTTACTTCTTTGAAAAAAATTCACTGTCACATATCCCCATTCGTTGGTAGGATTTCGATGTTTTAGCAGGCAGTCGGATTTCGGGTTTCAATTCCCGTCCCAAAAACAGTCATAGGACAAGACCGTCGACACCTGCAAGTTGGAGATAGATAAACGATATGCCACAAGTTTTGTTTGTACACAGTTCCCCGCCCGCAAGCGAAATTAGGAGAGTTTCGCAGGGCTTTTGCACCCGCCAGATGGCGCGTGTTTTAAAAGATCAGATTAAGGGGCGAGATGTACGCATTGTCGATAGGGATGTTGCGGCCAATCCCCCCGGAATGGTCGACAGCCACTGGCTTGCCGCCGCCAATAAGGAGCAAGCCCATCGGTATCCTGCCGATGTTGCGCGTTTGAAAGAAAGCGATATGCTTTCCGACGAAGTTTTAAAAAGCGATGTGATCGTCATCGCCTGCCCTCTCGTTTCAGGGCATATTCCGATGCCTTTGAAGGCTTGGATGGATAACATTGTCCGGCCGGGCAAAACCTTTACCAAGCCTGACAACAAGCGACTGACGCACACCTACGGATTGCTGCACGACAAGCTCGTCGTGTTGCTTGAAACGGAAACGAACGACGTACGTCCCCGCTTTATGTTTCAGGCCGCTACCGATGCTCAATTGCGTGCGACCTTGACCAAATTGGGTGTCAAGCGCTTTGAGCGCGTCACGGTCAAGGAAGGCGACAATCCCGCGATCGAACCTTGCGACCCCGTTTCTTGGGTCAAGTGCGAGGCCGCTTTGCAGGAGTTGGCTTCCAAGCTCAAACAGCGTTGGGAGTATAGAGCGCAGGGATAACCGACACACTGTTCGTTCCCCTTTGCCGGGAACCGTCTAAAGAAACGCCGCGAGTTTTGAGTTCGCGGCGTTTTTCTTAGATCAAAGGAGCAGATTACCAGACGTGGCGTAAGCCTACGTTCCAGCGGTAGTTTTCTCTGACCTCACCGCTCGAGGTGCGCTCAAGGTCCACATACATGTAGGTATTGTCCGACCAATTGAAGTTGGCGCCGACTCCGTACTCGACCCAACTGCCGCCCAAGTCTTCTTTGAGAGCTTCGCGCACAGTTGCGTCGCTCACCAAAGCAGCCGTTCCGGTCATTTCGCCTTGGAAGTCATAGACACCGGAAACACGTGCATAGACCGAACCTTTGTTATTGGGGAAGGTATAGCCCGTGCGAACGCCGATGCGGCCGATCGTGCTCTCAAAGCTGTCCTGCTGAATGCGAACGTCGTTGCCCGTCGTAAAGTCGGTGCTTGTCACGTAGCCGTACGACAATTCGACTTGCGGCTCGACAAAGACGCGGTTATCCATCAGGTTAAAGCGGTAGCCTGCTTCCACGCTGGCCGTGAAGGCATTGTTGTCGTAGTTGCCGTCCATGCCGTTTAAGGCAAAGTCGGTGTCAATCCTCGTGTATTTGGCAATCATGTCAACGTACGCCCCGCTCGGAGCCAGCCATGTGCCGTAAAGAGCAATGCCGTAGTCCTTACTGTCGGACTGACCGTTGGCATACGTGCTTTCGCCGTCGGTGTAGTGGGCGGCCAAACCCACCTTCCAATCGCCCACGGAGACGTCGGAGCCAACCTGAATGGTCGTGTTCTTGCTTTCAATGCTTTGAGCGCCGTATTCGGTCTCTGACCCATAGAGACGCACCCAGCTGCCGATGCCGGCAGGAGAGTCACGCAACTCACCCATGCGCTTGTTGAGCGAATTGAGCTCGTGGCGCAAGGAGAGCATCGGCATGGCGGAGATCGATTCGAAGGCCGTCAGCCTCGTGTTGCGAGAGACTTCAACTTCGGACTTTTTGCCGTTCTCATCGACCGTTTGCTTCATTTCGCCTCGCACGGCGCCTTCGGCAATGGTGTTGTTTTGCTTGATCTTCACAGAAGAAGGATCGGTGCCGGCCTCAATGGAAGCGCTTAACGCGGCAAAGGCGGCATCGGCATTTTTGACATCGTCGGCAGTGACACCCGTAAAGCTCAAGTTGTATTCCGTCACGTCATTGCGTGTGATGGAAAGTTTTGCGGTCTTGAAGGTTTGGCCGTCGTCCGTCGTGGCAGCGACGTTAACGGTCGCGTTGCTGCCCGTCATCTTATCAACGTTAACGGTCTGACCATCGCCTTTGGTAAGGTTGATGACGCCGTCTTGCACATTGAGATTGTTCACAAAGCTCGTGTCGGTTGCGTTCCATTGTGCACCATTGTTCAGCCCCAATGTGAACTCTGTGACAGTGTCTTTGTCCGCAGGTGGGTTACCTTCAACCGCTGAACTTCCTGTCCAATAAGATTGGGAGCCGTTTAAGTTTATATTGATACCGGAATCGACTGTAGTGCCAGACTGAACGCCATCATACTGAAAAACAATCTTGCCGTTGATCTGGGCTGTCTTGCCATTTATTTCAACAATGGAGTTGCCCCGAGTGTTAATTACTTCGTCAGCTTCAAGATAAATATCGTCAGCGGTTAACTTGATAATACCTTGAGACCATGCTTGCAAAGCTCTGGAGGGAGAATTATCGGAAACGGACGTATCACGTTTCGCAACAATACGGATTTTGTCGGCATTGACAATAACCGAAGCTCTCTCTTTATCGCCAACGTTTTGGGGTGTCGTATTATTCCACGCATAAATCGCACGGGCATAAGGAGAAGTGATATCAATCACAAAGCTACTGGCATTTATTTCTATATGGCCGCCATTCTCTTGTGTATTGTCCGAGTGCCCTCGCCACGCTTGAAGCGCGCCCATGACCGCATCAGCACCGGTACCGACAATCTGAACGCTATTCATTCGATTTTCAGCGGTACCGACAACAAGGTTTGCACCACCGAAAGCATCAAGACCTGATTGCCACAGACTGTCTTTATTGAGTTCTATCGTCAGATTTTGGCCGGTGATTGTCACATTGGCCGTTTTTCCAGCTTCAGTGATACCGGCGTGAATCCCTGCTCCTTCAAACGTCGCTGGCACAGTGATAACGGTATTTTGCTCCGTTAGTTCCAAAATTTTGTCTTCATTTCTAAAATGATAACCGTCAGCACCTGTCATAGGATTATTGGCATAGGTTAACCCAGTTGCCGATGCTACTGCAAGGCAAATCAGCGAAAATTTTGCGTTTTTCATTTCGGTTTATCTTGTAAGTTAAAAACAAGATGTTGCCCGAAACTCATACCCACAGAGACTTGGTGACGCAGCGAGCCATTCAAGCAA
>JAUNOJ010000387.1 GCA_030531135.1 Sutterellaceae bacterium
TCGTGGGCGCAAACGATCTTTAAGGTCAACTGATTGTCAAAGGCCTTGATGATGGAAGCGATGTGTTCGGTACGCTCGACCATGCCGGCGCTGTCGGGCAAGACGGCTTCGGCATTGAGATCGATCACCATTTGGCCTGCCAAAGTGATAAAGATCGAAGCGGCAAGCTGATCGACCTTCTTGGTACGGTTGGCCAAAAGCATGGAGAGATAAATCTGCGAGCACTTGGTCACCATCGAGACGTCGTGATACCAGCGGGAGGTCGCGACATCGAAGAAGTCGATCGTGATCAATTCCTTGTTTTGTGCGGTTTCGACGGCCTGAGCGGCTTTGAGCAAAGCTTCGGGCGCAAAGAACTCTTCCTTGGGCGTGAAATACACCACGGCCTCGACGGCGTTATCCACCGACGGAGCACTGCGGCCGCTCTCGGTGCGCACAACGGGGGTTTCTGCGGGCGCAGGTTGCGGGGCGACAACTTCGATTTCGGGCTCAACCTCGACTTCGAGCTTGGGTGCATTTTCCACGGCGTCGGCGGGGCTTAACACCGGCACTTCGGGTTCGTCCATGGCAATGGCGTTTTTTAAGCCCCCGGTGTCGGAAGCCATAGCGTCTTGCGACTCTTTTAAACCTTCGCGAATGCGCTCGGCCATCTCGTGCGCGGCCGAGTCGTCGCGCTTGGTTTTGCGCGTAAAGTACCACGCCAAGCCGGCGATAATCAAAACGGCCACAATGCCGATGTGAAGAGGTTCGATATTAAAAGGCATCAGCCCATCTCCGAGACAAAATTACGTAACACGAAAGTTTAACGAAAATCGAGCACTTTGACCGCCGCTCTCTTTGTTTTCCTTAACCTTGCGCCATATCCACGGCCGCGGCCACGTCGACGGCCACCACGCGCGAGACGCCGGGCTCTTTCATGGTCACGCCCACCAACTGTCCGATATGCTCCATCGTGACACGATGGTGGGTAATCATCATAAATTGTGTGTTCGCACTCATCTGCACGATGCGGCGCGCCAAACGATCCTGGTTGGCTTCGTCCAACGGGGCGTCGACTTCGTCCAACAGACAGAAAGGCGCCGGGTTCAATCTGAAGATGGCAAACACCAAGGCGGTTGCCGTCATGGCTTGTTCGCCGCCGGAAAGCAACGTAATGGTGTTGTTTTTCTTGCCAGGAGGTTGCGCCATGATTTCCACGCCGCTATCGAGAATTTCGTCGCCCGACATTTTCAATTGCGCCTTGCCGCCGCCGAAAAGCTCGGTAAACATTTCCGAGAAGTTGCGATTGACCTCGTCGAACGTTTTGCGCAACAGCTCGCGCGTTTCGGCATCGATCTTGCGAATCGTCGCTTCCAGGTTGGCAATGGCTTCTTCAAGGTCGGCCACCTGACGCTCGGTTTCGGCCATAGCCTTTTGGCTGGCTTCCAAGTTTTCAAGTGCCGCGTGGTTCACGGCACCGAGTTCGGCAATTTCTTGGGCCAGGCGCGTGACCTTGGCTTTGAGCCCGGAGGACTTCAGGCCGTCACGCACCACGATTTCACGCAACTCGTCGCGATTGGCACCGCACTCGTCCAAACGCTCGGAAAACGCCTGCGTTTGCGTGGCCCAGTTTTCACGGCGCACCTTCAGGTCGCTGATTTCTTGCAGTAACGGCGTTTGATCGTCGTTTAACTTTTGCTGACGGGCGCGCGCGGCTTC
>JAUNOJ010000388.1 GCA_030531135.1 Sutterellaceae bacterium
TGCCTTTGCTTCATCGGCAAGGCATCCGCACAGTGGGTGGTGTCAGACCCCGGCAACTTGGCACAGGGTATCATCAACACCACCAAGCAGATAGTGCAGACTTCCACCACAGCCAAGAACACGCTGGACGGCTTCATGGAAGCGCAGAAGATTTTCCAGCAGGGTAAAAAATATTACGATGCGCTCAAAGCGGTGCATGACGTGGTTAAGGGCGGTGTCAAGGTGAAGAAGTCCATTGAACTGGTGGCGGAAATATCCGAAATCTACGTGCGAAACTATCAGAACATGCTGGCAGACCCGAACTACACGCCGGATGAACTCACCGCCATTTCAGCCGGGTACGCCAAGCTGCTCTCCGAAAGTGCGGACGTGTTGCAGGACTTGAAAAATGTAGTGAACGTGACGGGTATGTCGCTGACGGATGCCGAAAGGCTGGCGGTAATCAACAACGCCTATAAAAGCCTGCTCAACTACCGCAACCTCGTGAACTACTACACCCGAAAGAACATTTCTGTGTCCTACCTGCGGGCGAAGAAGAAGAACGACACCGACCGGGTGCTGGCTCTCTACGGCTCGGCGGATGAACGCTACTGGTAACATATAAATCGGTATGCCTATGTTATTAGCAGCAGTGGATTTTGACAACCTGCACCAAGTGTTGCGGGTGCTGTACGATGAAATGATGCCCTTGTGCAGTAACATGACGGGGGTAGCCAAAGGGATAGCCGGGCTGGGAGCTTTGTTCTATGTAGCCGCCAAAGTGTGGCAGTCGCTCGCACGTGCCGAACCCATAGACGTGTACCCGCTCCTGCGCCCCTTTGCGCTGGGGCTGTGCATCATGTTCTTTCCCACGTTCGTGCTGGGGACTATCAACACGGTGCTGTCGCCAGTGGTGAAAGGGTGCAACCAGCTTATGGAAACGCAGACTTTCGACATGAACGAGTACCGGGCGCAGAAAGACCGACTGGAATATGAAGCCCTGATGCGAAGCCCCGAAACGGCTTACCTCGCATCGGACGAGGAATTTGACAGGCAACTGGAAGAACTGGGCTGGTCGCCCTCCGACATGGTGACTATGACGGGTATGTACATGGACAGGGCGGCGTACAATATAAAGAAGTCCGTCCGGGACTGGTTCAGGGAGTTGCTGGAAATGCTCTTTCAGGCGGCGGGGCTGATTATAGACACGCTGCGCACGTTCTTCCTGATTGTGCTTTCGATACTGGGTCCGCTGGCGTTTGCGATTTCCGTCTATGACGGTTTCCAAAGCACGCTGACCCAGTGGATTTCACGCTATATCTCCATTTACCTGTGGTTGCCTGTGTCTGACTTGTTCAGTAGCGTGCTGGCACGCATACAAACGCTGATGCTCCAAAAGGACATTCAGGAACTTTCAGACCCGAATTTCATTCCTGACGGGAGCAGCACCGTGTATGTAATCTTTATGATTATCGGCATCGTGGGCTACTTCACCATTCCTACGGTGGCAAGCTGGATTGTGTCGGCTGGCGGCACGTCTGCCTATAACCGCAACGTGGCACGGGCTGGGTCAATCGCCGGGGCTGCAGTCGGTGCGGCAAGCGGGAAAGTAACCGGGAAACTACTCAAATAACCAACATCAAAATTTAGTATATGGAATTTAAGTCATTAACGAACATCGAAACGAGTTTCCGGCAAATCAGGCTCTTTGCGCTGGT
>JAUNOJ010000057.1 GCA_030531135.1 Sutterellaceae bacterium
TCAAAGAGTCGACGACGTGTGCTTTGATTTCCAAAAGACCGAGTTCAAAAACCTGGAATAAACCCACGGGGCCGGCGCCGACGATGACGGCATCGGTTTCGATCACTTCGTTGGTGGGCTCCGCAAGGGTCAAATAATCTTCAATAGCCATAACTAAACACGATTTTCGTGCACGCAAACCCCCGATCGGCCGAAAGAAACGATTCGGTCAAAGGGCTGTTTGCATCTTTTTGCACGGTTTACAAATAAGTGAACGGGGAAAATACCCGATGATGCGCAATTTTCGCACACTCCGACAAAGTTTTGCATACGCCAAATTCAAGACTTGGCGCAACATTTGGGCAACTCAGTCCTTCTTCATGTCCAAAACGCGGCGGCGTTGCTCGCGTAATTTGGCATCGATTTCGCTCATGACGTAAAAGTCGGCGTCATTGGCCTTTTGAGCCAAATCGAACTGATAGACCGCCGCTTCCGGATTGTTCATCAGCGCATACATGTCGCCCGTGGCGGCAAATGACAAAGATTTTTGACCGAGCGCTTCATAACTTCTGGCCAAGTAGGCGTAGTAGTCGGCATCGTTTTTGCTCAATGCCGATTGATTGCGCATGAGTTTGATGACGTCTTCGTGGCGCCCTGCCTGATAGAGGAGCTCGGCGCAGTTGGTCACGGCAAGCCCCGAGTAGGGATACTTTTTCACAAGGTCTTGAGCCAAACGCAGGGCTTCGTTTTTCTGGGCATCGGTTTTGGCAACGGCAAAAGTAAGTTCCGACAGATTTTTGTCGACGATCACGTTGTCGTTACCGACCAATTTTTTGGCTTCTCGTGCATAGGGCAGAGCCTTGACGTTTTGATTCATGCGCGAATTGGCGGCTGCGCGCTGAGCTTTGGTCAGATTCGTCTTCAAATCGTTTTCAAAACTCTTGGCCACCTGTTGCCAACCGTCAAAACGCGTTTCCTGCAAAACGCGCATGCGTGCTTGAATCAGGAAAAAGTCGATCGAGTCGCGGTGCTGAACGTTGGGCATCAGGCGCGTGCGGTTTTGCATGTCGCTCATACGTTCGCTTGTCATCGGGTGAGTGGAGATGTAGGCCAAACTTGCCGATTCGTACCAACGATTGTTTTGCTGCAAACGTTCGAAAAAGGCTTCCATGCCGTGCGGATCGAACCCGGCGTTGGTCAAGCTTTCCAGACCCACGCGATCGGCTTCGCGTTCGGCGTCGCGCGAATACCCCAATTGCTTTTGAATCATTGCGGCTTGCGTGCCCATCATGATGCCCATGGCAGCATCGCCACCGGAACTGCCGCCGGCACGCGCCGCCAAAAGCGCCAGAAGAATCGAGCCTAAGGTCATGGCCCAGGAGCTCTGCCCCTGTTCCAACATACGGGCAATGTGGCGTTGGGTGACGTGTCCGACTTCGTGACCGATGACGCCGGCCAGTTCGCTTTCGCTTTGTGCGGCCACGATCAAGCCGGAATGCACGGCAATAAAGCCTCCGGGCAACGCAAAGGCGTTCAAGCTTTTATCGCGAATCGGAAAAAAGAAAAAGTCGTAGGGACTCACTTCGCCGGCGGCAACCAGACGATAGCCGAGACTGTTTAAGTAAGCCGTCGTTTCCGGATCCGACATATAGGTCGGATCGGCGCGCACGCGTCGCATCAGTTGTTCGCCCAAAGCGCGTTCGTCCAAAACGGTCAAATCGGCGCCTGCCACCGTGCCTAAGCTCGGCAAGTTATATTGGCCGACCCCTTGGGCAAAAACGGCAGGCATAGGCGTCAGTGCAATCGAGGCACAAACGGCAAGAGCGGTAAAACGTTGCAACATGGATGAAAATGCGAACTCGAAAACAAAAACGACACAAAACTTCTCGCTATCATAGCGGGCACGACGGTGCATTTTGCATCATTGTCCAAAAAGAATAGCAACAGGAAATTTCAAAATATGTCCGAATTAACGCATTTTGACGCTGTGGGCAACGCACACATGGTGGATGTGGGCGCGAAAAACGAAACGCATCGCGTGGCCGTGGCCATGGGCCAAATCCGTATGAAGCCCGAAACATTTGCTTTAATTGCCCAAGGCAAAGCCAAAAAGGGCGACGTGATCGGCATTGCGCGCGTGGCGGCCATCATGGCGAGCAAGAAAACGGCCGAACTTATTCCTTTGTGTCACCCCATTGCTTTGACGCGTGTGGCCGTGGACTTTGAACTCGTGGAAAGCCAAAGTACGGTGGTATGCCGCGCCACATGCGAAACGCGAGGTCAAACGGGCGTGGAGATGGAAGCCTTGACCGCCGTTCAGGTCGGGCTTTTGACGATTTACGATATGTGTAAGGCCGTCGATCGCTTCATGGTGATGGAAAACGTGCATCTTTTGGAAAAGATGGGCGGTAAGTCGGGGCATTGGAAGGCCGAGGACTGTGCATAACGGTCGATCGAGTCGGTGGTGCGTTTTGTTTGCAACTTGCTACAATGCCCGCCGACCGTTGACGGCGTTCGTTTCGAGCGCCTTTTTTGTTTGAATCGATCAAAGAGAACTTGAATCGAAATTTGGATTTATGACTGCGCAAAACAGCAATACCGGTGAAATGGTTGCCGCACTCAAAGCGTCCGTTCCGGTTTTCATGGGTTATATCCCGTTGGGGATCGTGTTCGGATTTTTGTTCGTGCAAGCGGGCGGCACCCCGACCATGGCGGTGCTGTCGTCGTTTTTGATTTACGGCGGCGCTTCGCAATACATGATGGTTCCGATGTTGGCGGCCGGTATTTCGGTTGCGGGCATCGCTTTTGCCACGTTCGTGATCAATTTCCGTCATGTCTTTTACGGTCTGTCGCTCATCAATCGCCTGCCGGCAAACGGTTGGTACAAGTGGTATATCGCTTTTACCTTAACCGACGAAACCTATTCGATTTTGTGCACGATGAAAGAAAACACGCCCTTGGCACGTATGCTTTGGGTGGCGTTTTTCAATCATATCTGGTGGATTTTGGGCAGTTTCATCGGTGCTTTGATCGGCTCGCAAGCCAGAATCGACTTGGCGGGGCTTGACTTTGTGCTCACGAGCCTTTTTGCCATGCTCACTTGCGAGCAGTGGCGATCGAGAAAAACCGCCTGGCCTTTGTGGTCGGCTCTGATTGCGTACGCCGCAGCGCGTTTTGCGTTCCCCGAGCAGGCTCTGTCGGTTTCGATTGGCTTTTGCGTTGTAGCCGGCCTTGTTTGGGGTGCGAAATTTCGCAAACCCGAACCCTTGAAAGAAGTGCCCGTATCTGACAAATAAGGACAAAGACGATGCAAGGACAACAACTCGATACGATTTATCTCTTGAGCGTTTTTGTTGCGATGGGCTTGGTGAGCTTTGCCGAACGCGCACTGCCTTTTGTTGCAAGCAAGTGGCTCAAAAAACAGCGTTGGGTGAGCTCTTTGGGCGCTTTTTTGCCGATGGCCATCATGGTGCTTTTGACCGTGCATGCGGCAACCGGTGCGGCCGTCTCGCGCGACGCGCTGCCGGTCGCTGAAATTGCGGCCATTGCGCTTACGATCCTTTTGCAATGGTTCGTCAAAAGCCCATTGGTATCGATTTTTGCCGGTACGGCGCTCTACGTCGCGGCTGTCAACGGGTACATTGCTTTTTTAGCATAGTCCGACATCTAGTAAAATTAACTTTTTGGCGTAGCCGAAAGTCTCGCCAAACATGGAAGAAACATAAGCGATAGGATCTTAAAAAACAGACGAATCGCTATCGCGGAGAAATAACTGTTATGACCGAAAAAACTGAAAACGTCGTAGAAGAAACCGAAGCGCCTGTTCGCCCGACCAACTTCATTCGTGCCATCATCGAGTCCGATCTGGAGCAAAACAACAATCGTCCGCGTCTGTGGTGCGGGCATCCGGCTCCCTACAGCGAACAAGCACAAACGGGCGTGGAAGATCCGGCAAAAATCCGTACGCGTTTTCCGCCGGAACCCAACGGCTATTTGCACATCGGTCACGCCAAGAGTATTTGCCTGAATTTCGGCTTGGCACGCGACTACGGCGGCTATTGCCACATGCGTTTTGACGATACCAACCCGGTCAAAGAAGATCAGGAATATGTCGACGCGATCAAAGAAAGCGTCAACTGGATGGGTTTTGATTGGAAGCACGCCGACGAAGACAATCTCTACTATGCTTCGAGCTACTTCGACTACATGTACGAATTTGCCGAGCATTTGATCAAGACGGGTTACGCCTATGTCGACGAACAAACGGCCGACGAGATGCGCGCCAATCGCGGCACGTTGGTCGAGCCCGGCAAGAATTCGCCTTATCGCGATCGCAGCCCCGAGGAAAACCTGCGCATTTTCCGCGAAATGCGCGACGGCAAACATGCCGAAGGCTCCATGGTGTTGCGTGCCAAGATCGATATGGCTTCGCCCAACATGAATTTGCGCGATCCTGCCATCTATCGCATCCGTTTTGCAGAGCATCAGGCGACCGGCAATAAGTGGTGCATCTATCCGATGTACACCTTTGCGCATCCCATTGAAGATACGCTCGAAAATATTACGCACTCCATTTGCACGCTCGAATTCGAAGATCAGCGCGCTTTCTACGACTGGGCCTTGGAACGTGTCGTGCCCGTGTTGCGTGCGCCTCAGTTTGAAGAAGCCAAGGCCGTGATTGCCAAGATGGCCCAGGGCGAAGACGACCGTGCGTTGGTGTTTGCACGCGCCGCCTACAATGCGCGCGAAAAACTCGGCAACAGCGGCCCCGAAGTCGCTATGAAGGAAATCTTCATGCGTTGGGCAACGTTGGCCGGTCCCGAAACGCTGGATTCCATGGAAGGCAGAACGTTCTTTACGCTGTTGCAGCAGCACCCCGAAAACTTTACGCCCTTGTTGCAGGCGGCTTTGTCGGTGGTTCGCACCAATTTCTTCCTCTTGTCGCACCAGTACGAATTCAACCGCTTGGTGCTGACCTATGTGGTTTTGAGCAAACGCAAGCTCATCCAGATGGTCAACGAAAAGCTCGTCGACGGTTGGGACGATCCGCGCATGCCGACCTTGGTCGGTTTGCGTCGTCGCGGCTACACGGCCGCCGCTTTGCAAAAGTTCGTTGAAAACTGCGGCGTGAGCCGCGTGGCCGGCGGCTGGATCGATTACGGCGTTTTGGAACAAAGCTTGCGCGAAGACTTGGAAAGTACGGCAGAGCGTCGTGCCGGTATCGTGCGTCCGTTAAAGCTTGTGATCGACAACTATCCCGAAGGCCAAAGCGAAGAGTTGGTGGCGCCCAACCATCCGCAAAAGCCCGAAATGGGTACGCGCACCGTTACGATGAGTCGCGAACTGTGGATTGAAGAAGACGACTTTGCCGAAGTGCCCCCGAAGGGCTATCGCCGTTTGACGGTGCCTGCCGACGGATCTCCGGCCAAACCCGTGCGTTTGCGTTACGGTTACGTGATCGTGCCGACTTCATTTGATAAGGATGAAAACGGCAAGGTCGTGTGCGTGCACGCCGACTACTTGCCAGAAACCAAGACCGGCACGGCCGGTGCCGACTCGGTCAAAACCAAGGCGGCGATTCATTGGCTTGATGCCGCAACGGCAGTGCCGGCAACGCTTCGCCTGTACGATCGCCTCTTTACGGTAGCCAATCCCGACAGCGAAGAAAACTTCCTCTCGGTTTTAAATACCGACAGCAAGACGGTTTGCCACGGCTACGTCGAACCGTGCGTGGCTGCTTCGGCTCCGGAATCTCGCTATCAGTTCGAACGCATCGGCTACTTCGTGACCGATCGCGTCGAACATACCGCCGAAAAACCGGTGCTCAATCTCGCTGTGGGCTTGAAGGACAGCTGGGCTAAGGCACAGAAGAAGTAAGCTCGCGATCGGTTGACGAGGGATCGGTACTTTTCCGGTCCCTTTCTTTTTGCGGTCGCGACGGTGGTGCCAAACAATATTGCACAACGAAAAAGCTTTTGATGTCGTAAGTAAAGACCCTAGAAAAAATTTCGTCTATGTCAAAACTACGTCATCGGACATTGAGCTTTTGAATAAAAAATCCTAAAGTTCGAACTGAGAGACGCCTGAGGTACAATCCTTGGGTATGCATCGTCGGACTTTTGCGCGCGACTTCTTAGAGTCGAGCGCCTTTTGTGCCGTATCTTCATGGGTACGGATTTCAATATGCGTCGGACGATAAGAACAACTAATTCCCATGAGGAGGGGATGACAAAATGAAGAAGATTTTGATTGCTTCGATGATTGCTGCCGCTTTCGGTGCAGCTCAGGCTGCCGAAAAGGCTGACGTGGTCGTGATCGGTGCCGGCGGTGCCGGTATGGCTGCTGCCGTGACGGCGCACGACGCCGGTGCCAAGGTCGTCATTCTTGAAAAGATGGCTTTTGTGGGCGGTAACACGATTCGCGCAACGGGCGGTATCAACGCAGCAGAAACGCCTCAGCAGGCCAAGCTCGGCATCAAGGATACGATCGAACAGATGTATCAGGACACGATGAAGGGCGGTCACAACAAGAACAACCCCGAATTGGTTCGCGTGTTGGTCAATAACTCCAGCGCTGCCGTTCAGTGGTTGATCGGCTTGGGCGGCAACTTCAACGACGTCGGCTTCATGGGCGGCGCCACCAACAAGCGTTGCCACCGACCCACGGGCGGTGCTGCCGTCGGTCCCGAAGTTGTCAAGACCTTGCACAACGCCGTTGACGCTCGCAAGATCGATCTTCGTATGGAAAGCCAGGTTGTCGAACTTCTTCAGAACAAGGCCGGCGCCGTGACCGGTGTCAAGGTCAAGGGCGACGACGGTAAGGTCTACGAACTCGATGCCAAGGCAGTTGTGAACGCCGCAGGCGGTTTCGCAGGCAACAACCAGATGGTCAGCGAAATTATTCCGCGCTTGAAGGGCTTTGCCACGACGAACCACCCGGGTGCTACCGGCGACGGTTTGCTCTTGTCCAAGAAGGTCGGTGCCGAATTTGTTGACATGGCCGAAATCCAAACCCATCCGACCGTTGTAGAATCTACCGGCGTGATGGTGACCGAAGCCGTTCGCGGTAACGGTGCCGTTTTGATCAACAAGGAAGGCAAGCGCTTCTTCGACGAACTCAATACGCGCGACGCAGTGTCTGCTGCTATTTTGAAGCAGCCCACCGGCCACGCTTACATGTTCTTTGACGAAAGCGTTCGCAAGTCTTTGAAGGCTATCGAAGGCTACTTGAAGAAGCCCGGCATGGTTCTCACGGGTAAGACCCTTGACGAAATCGCTCAGAAGATGGGCGTGCCTGCCGACGCTTTGAAGGGTACGATGGCTCAGTACGCCAAGGATCAGGCTGCCGGTAAGGACAGCTGCTGCGGCCGTACGAAGATGGAACGTCCTTTGAACGAGCCCGGCTACTATGCCATTCTCGTGACGCCCGCCGTGCACCACACGATGGGCGGTGTGAAGATCAACACCAAGGCCGAAGTCATCAACACCAAGGGTAAGGTTATCCCGGGTTACTATGCTGCCGGTGAAGTCACGGGCGGCGTGCACGGCGGTAACCGTTTGGGCGGCAACGCACAGGCCGATATCATCGTTTACGGTCGTATCGCCGGTGAACAGGCTGCTGCCTATGCTAAGGCTCACTAATTGAAGTGAGTAAAACTTTGTTTTAAAAAAGGAGTCTCAATTGATCAAGCAACTTCTCGTTGCAGCATCTGCTGCAGTGCTTTGCGCCGGCGCTCAGGCCGCCTACAAAGACGGCACGTACACCGGTGAAGGCACCGGCAACGAAAGCAAGATCCAAGTCGAAGTGGTCATTGCCGGCGGCAAGATCACCTCGGTGAAGGTTCTCAAGCACGGTGAAACCGAAATGCTTTTGAAGGCTGCTGAAAAGAGCATTGCCAAGAAAGTGATCGCTAAGAACGGCACCGAAGGTGTCGAAGGCGTGAGCGGTGCTTCGAATTCTTCTCGCGGCATCCTCGAAGCTGTGAACGGCGCCCTGAAAGCCGCTCAGTAATCAGCGAATCGTGCCTCGTGACTGAGGCACGTTGACTCCGGCAATTCGCCCCTGTTTTTCATTTCGAAATTCAGGGGCGTTTTGCATCTATGGACTATTCGTTTTTGACGGCTTTGTCTTGCGGCATCGAAGACAAAATCCAGTCAAGCAAACCGCCTTTGTTGCGCGAGCAGACGTAAAGGCTGCCGATTCCGGAAAACTTCAAAACGATGCCTTCTCCCGAAGTTTGACTGTGCAGCAGTTTGCCGAAAAAGCCCTTTTTAGCCGTGTTGAGGGCCAGTTCGTATTTCAGATCGGCATTCCACGCCACCAAGTGACCGTTGTCGACAAAAACTTCTTTTCTGCCGTCGAGCTCAATTTTGCGCATGGAACCGAAGCCGCTGACGGCGACCTGCCCTTTACCGTCGGTTCGCATGATAAAAAGCCCGCCCGAGTCGCCCAGAAGCGCGCGTCCCAAGCTCTGGCTCTTGACTTCGAGATTGACCCCTTCGGTGCTGGCCAAATAGGCGCCGTCGGAAACCATATATTGCTCGGAGCCGACCTCCAAAATTGCGACATCGCCCGGCAAAGTCGGGGTGAGCAAAACTTCTCCCGCGCCGTCGGAGGCTTCGATTTGTTGTTGGAAAAATGTTTCGTCGTTTAAAACCTTGCGTGCAAGCGCACTTAGAACACCGCCTTTGGCGCGCCCCGTAAGCGATAAATTGGCATCCATCGCTACCATGGCATTACGTTCGGCATAGACGGTTTCACCCGATTCGAGGTAAACGGAAAGAAGCGGATCTACTGATCCGGTCACGGTCATTTTCGTCATAAAAATCCTACTGTTTCGGTTACAAATTGCCCCATTTTTTATCAAGCGCGGCGATAGCTGCATGATATGATGCGAGCCGTCTTTTTAGGGAGAGAAAAAGGATTATCTATCGTGGCAAACTATAAACCGAATACGGAAAAAGAGCTTGCCGAGCAGACGCCGAAAAAACGCGGCGGCGCCAGACCCGGCTCCGGTCGCAAACTCGGGTCGGGCAACGGCCTCGTGGACAAAATTCAGGTTTGTGTCACGCCTCAACAAAAGGCGCGGTTTGACAAGCTCGGTGCCGCTAAGTGGTTGCGCGCTTATCTCAATGAAGAAACAATTGCTTCTCAACTCGAAAACAAGCATGTTGTTCACAACGGCGCTGTCGCTGAAGAAAACGTTGGAGCTCCTGAAATCAAGCGTGTCGATCAAGATAAGGTTTTGTCCGTCGATCGTATGCAAGCCGACGGCAACGCCTCCGGTCAGATCGATTTAAGCGATTACTTGATCGGCCAAACCCGAGCACCGGTTGTGATCGAAGCCGGTTCCGACGATATGCGCATGGCCGGCATTACTCAGGGCGACATGTTGCTCGTCGATCGAAATGCAACGCCGGTGGACGGCGATTTGGTCGTGATTTATCGAAAGGAAACCTTTGTCGCCAGACGTTTCCATTTTGTGAAATCGCGCCGCATCGAGCTTCATACCGAGCGTGTCAAAGGCAAGGATC
>JAUNOJ010000058.1 GCA_030531135.1 Sutterellaceae bacterium
TAACCTTTCGGTGAAGGCGAGTATCCGATAGCAGGCGTAAACTTTAAAGGATTGCGATTTTGTCTTTTGCACCCCGAGAATAAAATGAATTGGAAAGTTGCCCTTGCCGTTTTGACCTGTAGCACCGTCTTGATGTCGGCAAGCTACACGATGCTGATTCCGTTTTTGCCGATGTACCTGATGGTAGAGCTCGGCGTGGATCAGGCCGACGTCAATTGGTGGAGCGGCGCCGTATTTTCCATCAGCTTCTTGATCGCCGGCGTCATGGCGCCGATCTGGGGCGCGATGGCCGACAAACACTCTCGCAAATTGATGGCCATTCGTGCGGCGGCGTGCTTGGCCATTTCCTACTTCTTGGGCGCCTTGGTGCAGTCGCCCATGCAGCTTTTCTGGGTGCGCGTTTTCCAAGGTTTGTCTGCAGGGCTCTGGCCGGCCACATTGGCCATTATGAGCTCCTACGCGCCGCAAAAGCGTCTGGGCTTTTGTATGGGCGTGATGCAGGCGGGCCTTACCGCGGGCGGCGTTCTCGGTCCCTTGGTGGGCGGTCTTTTGGCCGACTACTTGGATATGCGCACGACCTTTATGGTGGCTGCCGTTGCTTTGGGGTTGATCACGACCATCATGGTCTTTGTGATTAAAGAACCCAAGCGCGTCAAGACCGTCGTTCAGGAAAAAAAGGATGCGCCTGCCAGACCCTCTCCTTTGCGCATCCCCGTGGTGCAACGCATGCTCTTTGCTGCGGCGGTCGTTCAGATGTCGATTCTTTTGACGCAGCCGGTGTTGCCGCTTTACATTGCCGAACTTCAAGGCTCGATGGATCGCATCGTTTTGATTTCCGGTATCGTCTTTTCCATTGTCGGGATTTCGGGTGTGATTGCCTCGCCCCCTTGGGGCATGCTCGGTCAAAGCTGGGGCTATCGACCGGTGCTTTACTTGACGATTTTTTTGAGCGGTATCTTCGGCATCGTACAGGCCATCCCGCATGACTTGGTGCAGTTTACGATTTGGCGTTTTATCGGCGGTTTGACCTTTGCCGGCATTTTCCCCGCCATCAATGCCGTTTTGACGCAAAGTACGGACCCGGCCGATCGCGGCAAGGTGTTCGGTTACTCCTACTCGGTACAGCAATTCGGCAGCGTCTTAGGACCCATCTTAGGGGGCGCACTGGCCACGTGGTTCAGTAACCAAGTGGCGATTGCCGCTGCCGGTATCGTGCTTTTCCCCGTGGTTGCCGTTTTGTACTTCTTCAGACCCAAGAACCCGGCACCGGCCACCGGTGCGCCGTTGGAGGCAGTGGTGAAAGCCGTGAAGGCCGAGCAGGAACAAAAAGTACAGGACAAATAAAGCGTCTTGCAATTGCCGGCCGAAGCCTACGACGACTTCGTCGGCCGGCCGAGCGTTTGTCAAGACAACGCCAAAAGCAAGGGGACCTTTTGCACCGCCAGCAAAAGGTCTTTTTTACTCATCCCGTCTTTCGCCTGAACCGACATACCCTCAAGGAAAATATTGAGCGCATTTGCCGTACTCTCGGGATCGCCGGCAAATTCTCCGCAGGCTTTTGCGCTCTCAAGACGGCGCTTGAAAACGTCACGCGTTCCCTGACGCATGGCTTTCATCAACGACGCGATACGTTCCTCTTTGATCGAAAGATTTGTTGCCGCAATCACGACCATGCAACCGCGCGGGTTTGCAGGGTTCACCAACAAGTCGGCTGCTTTCGTAAAAAAGTCGAGAAAGGCCTCTCCCAAAGGCTGTGACGCTTCTTCGAGTTGCTCAAAGGCTGTCGTCCAATACTTTTGTTCGTAGTAACGAATCGCTTCGATAAAAAGCGCTTCTTTACTTTCAAACGCAGCATAAAAACTCGGCGGACAGACCCCGAGTTCGGAGCATAACGTCGCCACCGAAGTGGTTTCGTAACCGTAACGCCAAAAGACATGCAAGGCTTTATCAAGCGCCTTGTGCCGATCAAACTCACGAGGCCGTCCCCGTGTGCGCGTTTTTGTAGAAGTAGCTCCGGCAGTCGGATCGATATTTTTTGCAGACATCGTTGATTAGGCATTTTGCACTTGATTATAGAGCGATCATTATATATTATTGCATTATTGTAGCGTTCACTATAATTTTATTTGCACGTAAAGAAATCGTCTCCGCTCAGCGGAATCGATCACTTTTGCAGCAAAAGGAGATGGCAATGTCGGAGACCGCCTTTACCGGAACCGATTTAGAGCGTCGCTCGATACTGATTCGTAGCACGGTGACTGCCGGGCTGACAGCAACCGGTATGACCTGCGCCAATAGAGTGGCATCGGCCACCGCAAACTTAAACAGGGAGAAGCCCATGACACACAAGTGTCGAATCACCGTCTTGCGCAAGACGCTTAACAAAGATTTGCAGCAGACCTATCTGGCCGATCCGAATTCGGGCGTTTGTCCGTTTTTTCAAGAAGGCCAAGTGTTTGACGTCACCATGGACGATTTCTTTCGCATGATGCACGGCAAGTTTTGCGCCGAAGCCTGGGACTGCATCAGTCGATACGTCTATGCCGCGCTGCAAGGCGGCAGCATCATGCGCGGATGGACAAAAGAAGAAAACGTCATGATCGCCAGCTGCAATGACGGCACGCGTCCCGTCATTTTCAAAATCGAACGCATCGACGAATAAGGGAGACCCAAATGAAGAAAACTCTCGGTCTTTTGTGCGGACTTCTCTTTCTGTCTGCGAACTGTCTTGCCGCCGACATCTCGACCTACACAGTCGGCGACATGAAAATTGTTCGTATCGTCGACGGCGAAAACGGCGTACCCGTTGACAAACTTAACGGCGACAAAACTCTCATTCGCAAACTCGTTCCAAGCGGCTTTTGTCCGAACCTGATTACTTCGTATGTATTGCAAACGCCCGACGGCGTGGTTTTGATTGACTCGGGCTTCGGCGATTTTGAGCCGAGCCGCATGTTGAATAATTTCAAGCAAGCCGGTTTTGTGCCCGACGACGTCAAAACCGTTGTGTTAACCCATCTGCATGGCGATCATATCGACGGTCTGATGACGGGTGATACTAAGGTTTTCAAAAACGCAACCGTGTTTGTCAACGATGTCGAACTGGCGTTTTGGAAAGACAAAGCAAACAAACCGAAAGTTCCGGAGTCGATGCGCTTTTGCTTTGAGGCTGTCGAAAAGCTCGTGCGGCTCTACGGCAAACAGCTCAAAACATTTAAAGACGGCGAGAAAGTCGTCCCGTGGCTCACGCCCATTAATGTTGCCGGGCACACGCCCGGACACACGATGTTCGAACTTGACTATGACGGACAAAAACGCTTTATCTGGGCCGACGTGATCCATTGCATGGACGTGCAGGTTCGTCATCCGGAAGTTTCGGCGGTATTCGATACCGATGAACAAGCTGCCGTACGCGCTCGCATCAAGGCACTGGATTTGGTCTCGGATACCGACGTGCCGGTATTCGGCGGACACTTCACAAATCCGGGTGTCGGCAAGTTCTACAAGTTGCCCGAAGGCGGCTATCGATTCGTTCCGCTTCAATAAGCCCGAGCTTAAGGAAAAGTTTCTCAACCTCCCAAAGCAACAACCCCGCGAAAGCCGATGCCGACGCGGGTTTGTTGCACTTTACAGCAGTTTTTTGAAACCTTTACCAGGCGTACCGAACACCTAAGTTGAAGCGATAATCGGTTTCGACTTCGCCCCCGTTACTCATTTCCACATCGGCATACAGATGTGTTTGCTTGGTGAGGTTGACGTTGGCGCCAAGGCCAAATTCATACCACGTGTCGCCCAGATCTTGGGACACTTTACGCGTACCGACATTGGCCTGAGAATAGGTAAAGCTTGCATCACCCTGCCAATCATGCAAAACGGATGCGCGCACATAGGCGTTGCCGCGATTGTTCGGACACTTCACGTCCAATGCCAAACCGGCACGACCGATAAAGGATTGCGTCATTGTGCCCCCTCCCAACTTTTGAACGCAAGATTTTGTGTCTTTGATTTTCAGATACTTTTGACCGACTTCGCCTTTTTGTCCGCCCTCGAGTGCAAGCGTCCGAGAGCGACAAGTCCTCCCAAAGTCTTGAGGGAAACGGAATTCACGGAAATTTTCAGGAAAAAAGACTGATCGCACCGACCGGTGTAAGAGAAACGGTGTGCCGAAACGGCCGGTGGAAATTTGCCGACACCAGAAAACGAAAAAGGTCGACAACTGTCGACCTGATCGCGCGGTACTTTTCTCAAAACCTTCCCGAAGGAAAGTTGGCAGGGGTAGTAGGATTCGAACCTACGAATGGCGGATTCAGAATCCGCTGCCTTAACCGGACTTGGCGATACCCCAGTACCTGGTGCGGTCGGAGAGACTCGAACTCTCATGACTCTCGCCACAGCCACCTCAAGGCTGCGCGTCTACCAATTTCGCCACGACCGCTTATTCAGATTTTCAAGTTTTCGCTAATTTTTCAATTGGCGAAGCGTGTATTTTACTGACTTTGCTAAAAATTGCAAGTCCCTGCACGCTCGATTTGCCGATCGACTTCCGATTATCCGAGAAAACCGTTGTCGACAGGCACAAAAAAGCTACCGAAGGGCAAATTTGCATTGCTATCGGTAGCCTTTTGTCCGCTCGGCTCCCTCGTGCTACGGAGCCGAACACACGAATTAACGCGGGATCTGGTTGGACTGAATGTCCTTGGCCGGATCGGCAGGAGCAGCCATACCGTCGGTCGCCTGTTCCGTGGTCACGGTGCCGAGAACGCCGCCGGCCTTCTTGGAGGCCTGCTTCTGGAAGACGCCCGAGCCCAAAGTGATGGCGATCGTGGCGCAGAAGAAGATCGTCGCGGCAATGGCCGTCGAGCGCGACAGGAAGTTGGCCGAGCCGGTGGCACCGAACAAGGAACCGGAAGCGCCGGAACCGAAAGCGGCACCCAAATCGGCACCCTTACCGTGCTGCAACAGCACCAGAATAATGACGGCAATCGCCGCAATGATTTGCACAACGATTGCAATGCTCATCAACATCTGCATTTTTTATTTCTCTACCGTAAGAAATCAAACAAACTTGAACTGGCCATCATGCAACGCAGATGGCATAAAAATCTTCACTCTTTAACGCGGCTCCGCCGATCAATCCGCCGTCGATATCCTCTTGGGCAAAAAGTTCGGCCGCATTTTCGGGCTTGACGCTGCCGCCGTAAAGGATTTGCAAACCGGCGGCCGTTTCTTTGCAGAAACGCGCAACAAGTTCGCGCAAGGCGGCATGCACGGCCTGAGCCATTTCGGGCGTGGCGCTCTTACCCGTGCCGATAGCCCAAACGGGCTCGTAGGCAACGGCGCAATCTTTCAGAGCTCCGACACCGACTTCGTGAATCACGGCCGTCAACTGTTCTTCGACGACGCGCAAAGTTTGGCTCGATTCGCGCTCTTGAAGGCTTTCGCCCACGCAAATCACGGGCTTCAAACCTGCTGCCAAGGCTGCCTTGACTTTGGCGGCCACCGTCTCGTTCGTTTCACCGAACAAAGAACGGCGTTCGCTGTGACCCACAATCACCCAACGGGCACCGATGTCGGCGAGCATCTGAGCGCTCACTTCTCCGGTGTAAGCCCCTGCCGGGTATTGGCTTACGTTTTCGGCACCGAGCGCAACGCACGAACCCTTTAAGAGTTCGGCCATCTGAGACAGGTACACGAAAGGCGCACAAACCGCAACTTCGCAACGAGGCATTTCTTTGGACGCAAAACCTTCGACCCAAACCTTGTTGGCTTGGCTCGAACCGTTCATTTTCCAATTGGCAATCACCAAACGCTGTCGGCTCATTGCCTTTCCTCCTTAGAAGTCGTTAACCGATGAATTTTACATGAATCGAGCTTCATTCACCCAATTCACGAAAAAAATCATTTCCCGAAAATTTCGAAAACTCCGACAGGAACAAGATGCCTTTTCGGAGTTTTTCGTTTGTCCTCGAAAAGGGCCGGATCGGCACCTCCGAGACGTTTAAGACATTAGGCCGAAACGGTGTCGCCTTCGACGTCGTTCAATAATGCCTTCATGGACAAGCGCACGCGGCCCTTGTCGTCAAAGCCGATGACCTTGACGCGCACCGTCTGACCTTCTTCGAGGTAGTCGGACACTTGGTTGACGCGTTCGTTGGCGATCTGGCTGATGTGCAACAGACCGTCCTTGCCGGGCAACAGGCTCAGAATGGCGCCGAAGTCCAAAATCTTCTGGACGGTGCCTTCGTAGACCTTGCCGACTTCGAGTTCGGCGGTGATGTCTTCGATACGCTTCTTGGCGATCATGGCCTTTTCGGTGTCGTTGGAAGCAATCGTGACCATGCCGTCGTCTTCGATGTTGATCTGGCAGCCCGTTTCTTCGCACAAAGCGCGGATGGTGGCGCCGCCCTTACCGATCACGTCGCGGATCTTTTCGGGGTTGATCTTCAAGGACAACAGGCGCGGAGCCCAAACGGAGAGTTCCTTGGCGCCTTCGCCGGCCATTTCGTGCATCTTGCCGAGAATGTGCATACGGCCTTCGTGAGCCTGTGCCAAAGCGGCCTGCATGATTTCAGCGGTGATGCCTTCGATCTTGATATCCATCTGCAAGGCGGTCACGCCGTTTTCGGTACCGGCCACCTTGAAGTCCATATCGCCCAAGTGGTCTTCGTCACCGAGAATGTCGGTCAAGACGGCAAACTTGTTGCCTTCCTTGATGAGACCCATAGCAACGCCTGCCACGTAGTCCTTCAAAGGAACGCCGGCGTCCAACATCGACAAGCAGCCGCCGCAAACGGAAGCCATGGAGCTCGAACCGTTGGATTCGCAGATTTCGGACACAACGCGAATGGAATAGTTGAATTCTTCCTGCGTGGGCAACACGGCCTTCAAAGCACGCTTAGCCAAACGACCGTGACCGATTTCACGACGCTTGGGGCTACCGACGCGGCCGGTTTCACCGGTGGCAAACGGCGGCATGTTGTAGTGCATGATGAAACGATCGCGGCTTTCGCCCATGACGCTGTCGATGATCTGTTCGTCCTGCTTGGTGCCCAAGGTGGTCAAAACCAAAGCCTGGGTTTCGCCGCGGGTAAACAGAGCCGAGCCGTGGGTGCGCGGCAAAATCGACTGACGGATTTCGATCGGGCGAACCGTACGGGTGTCGCGGCCGTCGATACGGGGCTTGCCTTCCAAAATGTTGGAGCGAACGATGTTGGCTTCCATTTCAAAGAGAATGCCGTGCACTTCGTTCATATCGGGTGCGTCGACGTCGGCTGCTTCGGCTTCGGCAACCAAAGCGGCTTCCACCGTTTCGTACACTTCGCGAAGCTTGTCGTTGCGCTGCTGCTTGGAGCGGATCGTGTAGGCTTCTTCGAGGCCTGCCTGAGCCAATTCCTTGACGCGAGCGATGAGCGTTTCGTTCTTCGGAGCCGGCTGCCAATCCCATGCGGGCTTGCCGGCTTCTTCGGTCAATTCGTTAATGGCGTTGATGGCGACCTGCATCTGGGCGTGACCGAACATGACGGCTTCAAGCATCGTCTTTTCGGGCAGGCAATCGGCTTCGGATTCGACCATCAACACGGCGCGTTCGGTACCGGCCACGACCAAGTCAAGACGGCTGTCCTTCAACTGGGTCACGGTCGGGTTCACGACGAATTCGTCGTTGATGTAAGCCACGCGACAAGCGCCGATCGGGCCCTTAAAGGGGATACCGGACACGGTCAAAGCGGCGGAAGCGCCGATCATGGAAGCGATATCGGGATCGATTTCCGGATCCACGGACAAAACGTGGATGATGACCTGAACTTCGTTGAAGAATCCGTCCGGGAACAAGGGACGAATCGGACGATCGATCAAGCGGCTCGTCAACGTTTCCTTCTCAGAAGGACGGCCTTCGCGCTTGAAGAAACCGCCGGGGAACTTGCCGGCAGCGTAGGTCTTTTCGATGTAGTCGACCGTCAACGGGAAGAAGTCCTGACCGGGCTTGGTTTCCTTCTTGGCAACAACGGTTGCCAAAACAACCGTGTCGCCCATCTGGCAGAGCACGGCACCGGTGGCCTGGCGAGCGATTTCGCCCGTGGTAAGCGTCACTTCGTGAGCGCCGAACTGGAAAGTCTTGGAGACTTTATTAAACATGGACATGAGTCTAATTTCCTTCAAACTCTTTGCCTCCAAGGGAATTCTTTTTTTGACCTCAGGCGCCGGACTTTGAGTTCATGCGAACTCACGGCACGCTGCGGCACAGAGCCTTTGACTGCACGCTCAAAAGAGCTGTGTCGCAACGCGCGAACCTTTTCGGGGCGCTCGATCGGTCAAATTTTTAAAAGATCCCTTTTCTCGGAGGCGATTTATCAAAGCCCGAATACAAATTTACGGCCCGTTTACCAAAGCAAACAGGCCGTAAAAATTCGCATCGGATTACTTACGCAGATTCAATGCGTCGATCAACTTGCGATAAGCGGCGACGTCCTTGCCCTTGAGGTAGTCAAGGAGCTTGCGACGGCGGCTAACCATCTTCAAGAGACCGCGACGGGAGTGGTGATCCTTCTTGTGTTCCTTGAAGTGACCCGTCAAAGAGTTGATGCGGGCGGTCAACAAAGCGACCTGAACTTCGGGGGAACCCGTATCGCCGGGCGTACGGGCAAACTGGGCAACCACTTCTGCCTTGTTAATTTCGTTAGACATTGAATTCACCTATGAATATTGGCGTTTTAAACATGCGGTACGAGTGTCATCGCCCGTACCGTGACGAAAGACGTCATTGTACCGATTTAGCCTAAAAAATCAATACGTTCGCGTAAAAAATTCGACCCGCGCGAAATCTTCCGCTCGGGTCGAAGTTTTCATGGTCGTGTCAAACGATTACACGGCGTGCTGAGCGTTCTTGGGCTCGTCGCTGGCAAGCTTGCTCAAAGCATTGAGATAAGCCTTGGCAGAAGCCGCAATCACGTCGGGATCGGCACCCACGCCGTTGACGATGCGGCCGGCCTTGGCCAAACGAACCGTCACGTCGCCCTGACTGTCGGTGCTGCCGGTGATGGCGTTGACAGAGTAAAGCATCATTTCGGCACCGGAATTGACCAGCGCTTCGATGGCCTTGAAGGTAGCGTCCACCGGGCCGTTACCCGTTGCGCTCGAGGTCTTTTCCACGCCGTCTTCCATCCACACGATGGTGGCCTTGGGCTGTTCGCCCGTTTCGGACTCTTGACGCAGGCTTACGAATTCGTAGCGATCATGCTTCTTGCCGTCGACGCTACCCTTGAACAAAGCCTGAATATCTTCGTCGAAAATCTGGCTCTTGCGATCGGCCAAGTCCTTAAAGCGCATGAAGGCTTCGTTGAGATCGGCTTCGCTGGCCAAGGGAATGCCCAATTCCTTGACGCGCTGACGGAAGGCATTGCGCCCGGACAATTTGCCCAAAATGATCTTGTTGGCAGACCAACCCACATCTTCGGCGCGCATGATTTCGTAGGTTTCGCGGCTCTTTAACACGCCGTCTTGGTGAATGCC
>JAUNOJ010000059.1 GCA_030531135.1 Sutterellaceae bacterium
CCGGAAAACTCCTGCCCCAAGGTCACGGGCAAAGCATCCTGCCAGCAGGTGCGACCGACTTTGACGATGTGCTCGAACGCTTTGGCTTTCTTGTCAAATGATGCTGCCAACAATTTGGCTTCGGCAATGATTTTGTCCAAGCGTGGTGCAACGGCCAAGTGCGTTGCCGACGGAATCGTGTCGTTGGTCGACTGCGCCATGTTCACATGCGTATTGGGATGTACGACGTCTTGCCCCTTGTGGCCGGTCAGAATTTCGTTGGCCAAGTTGCCGAGTACTTCGTTGACATTCATGTTGACGCACGTATAGCCGCCTCCTTGCCACATATCCAAAGGGAATTCTTTTTCGTAGCCGCCTGCCATCACCTTGTCGGCCGCCTCGGCAATGGCCTTTGCAATTTCGGGCTTCATGGCGCCGATTTCGGCGTTGGCCAGTGCACAGGCTTTTTTGATCTGGCACAGTGCGCGGTGCATGTCCGGAAAGAAGATCACGGGCAATCCCGCCGTTCCGGAAACCTGCAACATACGCGTGGTTTGGATACCGTAGTAACGATCGTTCGGGATTTCCATTTCGCCCAAGCAGTCGCGTTCGATTCGAGTTGTGGTCATTGTTTGCTCCGTTCGTGGCAAAGTCATCGTTGTTTGCCATTATCGATCCGCTTGAGAAAACGTTCGAGCAAATATAGCCATACAATACGATTTGTTCAGTTCTACTTAACAAGCCAAGACAAAAAAATGCCAAAACTGAGCCTCGATCTTCGACAGTTGCAAATCTTTCTTTATGTGGCCGAGCACAAAAACTTGCGCCGTGCAGCGAGTCTTTTGGGCATTACGCCTTCGGCCGTTTCGCAAGCTGTCACGGCACTGGAATCCGAACTTGCAACAACGCTGCTACAGCGCGACTGTCGCCCCTTGACGCTCACGGAGGCCGGACGACGCTTGTATCAGGACGGAAGTTCTTTACTGGCAGCTGCCGACAGCCTTCGCCGTCGGGTTTGTTCAGACGGGCTTCAATATCGGAGCTTGCGTTTAGGTTTGGGCGAGTCGACAGCATCTACCATCGCGCCTTGGCTCATCAAGCGCCTTTACGAGCGTGTTGCCGAGTTGACGGTCTTTTCCGAATTGACAAAGCCTTTGGTGCAACGACTCGAAAACGGTACGGTCGATGTGATTGTCTGCGCCGGGCCTCAGTTGGACGACGCCAAGTGGCAACGCCAAGAAGCCTACCGGGAAGATTTTTTATTGGTCACGGCGCGCAGCATTGCCGTACCGAAAACATTGGAAGATTTAAGAACGCTCGCGCAAAGCCACCCCTTGATCGGCTACAACGACGAAAGCGCCGATCAAGTTCGCGTCAATCGCTTTTTGAGCGCCAAAAGAGTCGTTCCTCAAAAACGTTTAAGCGTTTCGTCAAGCTACGGACTCGTCGGACTGATTTCTCAATGTTCGGGCTTTGGAGTGTTGCCTGCCACCGACATTTGGTGCGGCAGGCAATTTCTGTTTGATGTCAACGTCGCTGCAATTCCCGACCCCGAACCCTTTTTGAGGAGCATGTGGGTTGTGGGTAAAGGACAGGAAGAAAGCGCGCAACTCGACCTGGTTCTGACTCAAACCCGGGAAGTGTTGCGCGACTATATGCTCGACGAACTCAAACGCGTCAATCTTCATTTAGAAGACCACATCCGTATTCCGTAACGGACTTAGAGGCGCCGCAACGACTCCCACACACGCGTCAGACGCTTGACGCTCACGGGCATCGGAGTTCTCAATTCCTGCGCAAAGATCCCCACGCGTAACTCTTGGAGCATCCAACCGAAGTCGATCAATCGAGCGTCGATCTCCCCTTTTCGAGAAGCCGTTTCACGGCGCCACTGCACGGTGAGTTTTTGAATCTCCGCCATGTGAGTGGCGTCGCGCGCAGGATCGGATTTCAATTTATCCAAACGCACGCCGATGGCCTTCACATAACGCACGTAGTGACGCAGATAGGCTTGCGGAATTTCCAAAAGGAAGTGTTTGGGGAAAAGCGAACGCAACTGATCCTCGATATCTTTGACGACTTCGGGGAAAGCTCGGCAGGCTTGCAGTTTCTTACCCAAGCCCGCGAGTTCTGCCGCCACGCCCTCCATCAGGCGCAGATACTCGCCGCCGATCAAAGTCAATCGCGCACGCGCCTCGTCCTTGCGCTTGCCGAACTCTTCCTGATTCGTCGGATAGGGCTCCTGCATGGCAGCCGTTTCAACAGCAATGGCAACCGTGTCGGTGCGCAAACTCTCAAAGCTCTCAAAGGCCGAAGCCACGGGCGCCAGGGTCGAGCCCACCATCTGCACGCGCTGCAAGCCCGAGAGGTTCTTTTCGAGGTAGCGCACCTGTTCTCTCAACTGCAATAAGAAAAGTCGGCGCAAACCCGCGCGATGCGCTTTTTGCGCAAGTTGCAATTCGTCAAAAACTTCCAAAGAGCACTCGGTGCCGCGATCGACCAAAGCCGGATGACCGATTAAGGTTTGTCCGCCGCGACGAATTTCCATGAGTTCGGGCAACTCGCCAAACGACCACGTGGTGATGTGATCGGCCAAGTCTTCGGCGACGCTCTGGTCGGCCTGCGCCACGCTTTGGAAAATCTTTTGCGCTTCGTCACCCAACTCGGCGCGCAGTTCGGCCAAATTGCGGCCCATGGCCAACTGACGGCAGTGTTCGTCGACCACCTTAAAGTTCATGAAAAGGTGCGGCGCCAAGAATTCGAGCTTAAAGTCGCTTCGCTCGCACATCACGCGCGTCTGCTCTCGAATATCTTCGATCAACGCATCAATCAGGGCTTTGTTGTCCGGAATCTTGCCGTCGATGCGATCAAAAAAGCCTTCGGCATATTTGTCAATCGGCACGCAATGGCGACGATAGCGTTGCGGCAAGCTCTTGATCAACGCCCTCACTTTTTCTTTGAGCATACCGGCCACGAGCCATTCGCAGCGCACCGGATCGATTTGGTTTAAGGCATAGATGGGCACGGTCAAAGTCACGCCGTCGCGCGGCGACCCCGGCTCAAAATGGTACGTCAAGGCCATGGCAACGCCGGCCATCGTGAGGGTCTTGGGGAAGAATTCGATGGTGACGCCGCTTGCGTCATGGCGCATCAAGTCTTCCTTAGATAAGAACAAAATCTTGGGATTTTCTTTTTCGGCTACTCGGCGCCACTTTTCAAAGGTGGAGCCCCCGACAACGGTCGCATCCAAAATGCGATCGTAGAAATTGAAAATCGTCTCTTCGTCAACGAGTACGTCCAAGCGTCTTGACTTGCTCTCGATTTCGCGAATGTCGGCAATGAGTTTCTTGTTGTGCGAGAAAAAGGGCGCTCTGGTTTCGTAGTCGCCTTCAACGAGCGCTTCGCGAATGAAAATTTCACGCGCGACAGCCGCATCGTGCGGCGCAAACTGTACGCGGCGCTCGGCATAGACGGTCATGCCGTACAAGGCCCCTCTTTCAAGCGCCACCACTTCGGCGCGCTTTTTCTCCCAGTGCGGCTCGCTCCAACTCTTTTTGATCAAGTGCGCGGCGGCGCGCTCCACCCATTCGGGATCGATGTCGGCGGCGCATCGGGCAAACAGGCGGCTTGTTTCCACGAGTTCGGCGGCCATGATCCATTTGCCGCCTTTTTTTGCCAAGGCCGAACCCGGCCATACCCAAAATCGAATGCCGCGTGCGCCCAAGTAGGGCGCGGCTCTAAAGTCGGCGTCGACCTGTCTAAGACCTAAGTTGCCCAAAAGGCCGGTTAAAAGAGATGCGTGCAACTCTTCGTAGGTGGCGGCAATCTCTGACGTACGCCAGCCCATATCGTCGGCCAATTCCGTTAACTGACGCCAGACGTCTCTCCACTCGCGCATACGGCGAGGAGAGAGAAACTTGCGATGCAACTCGTCCGTTAATTGGCGATTGCTCGTTTTGTTTTCTTTGGCCTCTTCGTACCACTTCCAGATGTTGAGGTAGCTTAAGAAGTCGCTCCTTTCATCTGCAAAGGTTTTGTGCGCGTTGTCTGCTGCGTCTTGTGCGGTGACCGGTCTGTCTCGCGGATCTTGAATCGCCAGGCCAGAAACGATGATCAAAGCTTCTTTCAGCGCATTTCTGCGGCTTGCTTCCAAAAGCATGCGACCGAGCTTGGGGTCGACGGGCAAGCGCGCCAGACTTCTGCCCACTTCGGTCAAGTGGCCTGCCTTATCCATCGCGTTTAACTCATGCAAGATGGCGTAGCCGTCGGCCACGGCTCTTGAAGGCGGTGCTTGCACAAAGGGAAACTCTTTGACTTCGCCCAAACGCAAACTCTTCATGCGCAAAATGACGGCTGCCAAGTTGCTGCGCATGATTTCGGGATCGGTGTATTCGTCGCGCTTATTCCAATCGTCTTCGCTGAAAAGGCGAATGCAAATACCGTTAGCCACGCGCCCGCAGCGCCCCGCACGCTGATTGGCGGAAGCTTTGCTCACGGGTTCGATCAAAAGTTGTTCGACCTTGTTGCGGTAAGAGTAGCGCTTCACACGCGCCAAGCCCGTATCGACCACATAACGGATGCCGGGCACCGTAATGGAGGTTTCTGCCACGTTCGTGGCTAACACGATGCGGCGTACGCCGCCGCTTTTGAAGACCTTTTCCTGGTCTTCGGCTGAAAGTCGAGCATAGAGCGGCAAAATTTCCACAAAGCCCGGCCGATGACGTCGGCGCAACACTTCGGCCGCTTCGCGAATTTCCCGCTCGCCCGGCAAAAATACCAATATGTCGCCGCGGCCGGCCATTTCCAATTCGTCGCAAGCATCGGCCACCGCATCCATTAAAGTGCGATCGTCTTCTTCATCCAAGTCCTGCACCGGGCGATAACGAACCTCGACCGGATACGTGCGCCCTGAGATCGTAAAGACCGGCGCCGGCGTCTCGCCCGTAGCAAAGTGCTTGGCAAAACGTTCGGCATCAATCGTGGCCGACGTCACAATTACTTTGAGGTCTTTGCGCTTATGTAACAGCCTCTTTAAGTACCCGAGCAAAAAGTCGATGTTAATCGATCGCTCGTGCGCTTCGTCAATGATGATGGTGTCGTAACGACGCAATAACGGATCAGTTTGGGTTTCTGCCAAGAGAATACCGTCGGTCATCAGTTTGATGGCGGCACCGGGCATCGTCTTATCGGTAAAGCGCACCTTATAGCCCACGACTTCGCCCACTTGGGTGTTGAGTTCTTGGGCGATACGTTTGGCAATGGAGCTTGCCGCAATGCGTCGCGGCTGTGTATGGCCGATGAGCCCCTTGGTGCCGCGGCCGGCCATCAAACACAGTTTGGGCAACTGCGTGGTTTTGCCCGAACCGGTTTCACCGCACACGATGATGACTTGGTTGTCTTGAATGGCTTGAATCAACTCCTCGCCATGTTCGCTGACGGGCAGCCCCGGTGCCAACGTCACAGGCACCGTCAAAGGCTTGGGCAAACCGATGGGGTCGCTCGCTTCTTGCGTCGAATTGCGATGAACGGACTCGGTGACCTTTTTGGCTTGAACGCTCTGTGCGGGTTTGGCGCCCTTATCCTTTTGCGTTTTAGCTTGAGTCGGTTTACGACCTTGCTCTTGGTTTCGGTTGCCTTGGGGCTTATTTTGTTTTGTTGCCTTGGGCTGAGAGTCTTGCTTTTGTGCTTTTGCCTGATCGCTTAAGCGGATTTGCTTTTGCTGCGCACGCGCCGGCGCCGCAGCGGCCTTTTGCTCGGGCTTTTGTGTAGGCGTCGAAGGCTTGGGATTGGGCACCAAGGTTTTGAGCGCCGACAAATCGTTTGCGGGCTTTGTTGTCGGTGCTTTCGTTTTGGGAGTTGCAACAGCTTTTTTGGGCTGCGACACTCCTTTGGCCTTGGCTTGTGCGTCGACGACTTTCTGTGCCTCTTGGCGGATCGATGCGTCGGCAAAGCGCAAAGCGGCAAGCGACTTCTTGTCCGTCGGGTTGACTTGGGGCGTTGCTTGTCGGGGTTTGATCAGGTTTTTGAGGGAGCCGAAAGGGTTGGAGTCCGCCATAACGCTTTTGTCTTCAAATTCAGGGGTTATCTTGTCAGGATCGGTATTTTACAAAGGATCACGCCGAAAAGCCTTCGATTTGAATCGAGGGATGAAAGGCGAAGCCCGCAGGGCTTTACTTTGAGCTGACGGTGTGAGATATTTTCAGCATGAAGACCTTTAAGTTCAAACTGTACAGTGCCAAGCGTAATAAGAAGCTGCATCGCCAAATCAATGCAGCGGCTTTGTCGTGGAATCACTGTTTGGCGCTGACGAAAAGGTACTATCGGATGTATCACAAAACGCTGTCGAAGTATGCGCTTCAAAAGCACCTGACGAAACTCAAAAAACGTCGGTCCTACGCGTATATGGCAGAGATGGATGCTCAAGCGCTTCAAGAAGTCGTTGATCGGCTCTATAAGAGTCTTCAGCGCTTCTTCGATAGCAAAAAGAACGGCGAAAAATGTGGATTTCCCAAGTTCAAGAAAGTTCGCAAATATAAGTCGTTCACGCTCAAGCAAGCAGGCTATAAGGTGCTTGAAGACAATGAACTGATCATCCGAGGTCAAAAATACAAGTATCACAAATCTCGCGAAATCCAAGGCAAGATCAAAACCGTGACAATCAAACGGGATTCGGTCAACGACCTGTGGGTGTGTTTTGCAGTAGAGGAACCGCAAACCAATCAAGTTATTTCACGACTAGGTGATTCGGTCGGGATGGACTTCGGTTTGAAATTGTTCCTCACGCTGTCAAACGGCCAAACGGTTGCGGCACCGCAATTTCTCAAAGACAATCGAAAGGCTTTGCAAAAAGCCCATCGAAAGTTGTCACGCAAAGTTGAGGGTTCGCACAACTGGTATCGTGCCAAGCGCGAGTTGGCTCGGTTGTATCGCACAATCGAGAATCAACGAAGGGCTTGGCAATGGCAGACGGCTTATCGTCTTGTCGGAGAGTATGCCTTTATCGGACTCGAAACTTTAAACCTCAAAGCGATGCAAAAGCTTTGGGGCAAAAAGATCGGCGACTACGGATTTGCGGATTTTGTGAAGATTTTGGAATATGTGGCATCAAGAGTAGGCACACAAGTCGTTCATATCGATAAGTGGTATCCGTCAAGCCAGTTGTGTTCGGCTTGCGGAAATCGTTATGAAGGAACAAAAGACTTGAAAATTCGAGAGTGGACTTGTCCACAGTGCGGTGCACAGCATGATCGAGATATCAATGCCGCAACCAATATTTTGGTTGAAGCATTGCGTGTCTATGAAAAGCAAACAACGGGTGGGACATCATCCGAAACGGAGAGACGGAGTAAGACCGTCATCTGACGGCATCCGTTGTTTGATCCAAGAATCCTTCGGTTTCAACCGAGGGAGTATGTCAAGAGACTATGCCTTCCGGGACGAGTTTTGACGAACGAAATCCAAGTAGCAGTCAAGAACATCTGAAAAAAACGGGGGATTTTTACGCCAAGGAGGCTTAAAATTGCGCGTACCGATTTTTCTAAGACACTTCCCCGAACAATAAAAAAATGTCCAACGAAACGCATATTGCCAACCTCATTTCCGAACCCTCGGACTGCGAAGTCACGCACTGGGTTTCTTGGATGCGAAGCGTTGCTCCCTACGTGCATCAGCACCACGGTCGCACGTTTGTCATCAGCTTTGCGGGCGAAGTCGTCAAAGACAAGACGCTACTGAACCGCTTGGTGATGGACGTGAGCCTCATGGCCAGCATGGGCGTGCGTTTGGTGATCGTGCACGGCTCTCGTCCGCAGATTGAAGAGCTGATGAAATTGCGCCAATTGGAAGGCCACTTTTATAAGGGAACGCGCATTACCGAACCCGAAGTGTTGGAGTGTGTGAAAGAAGCCTGCGGCGAAACGCGTTTTGACATCGAAGCGGCGTTTTCTCAAGGCTTACCCAATACGCCAATGCAGCACGCACGCATCAAGGTGATTTCGGGCAATTTCGTCACGGCAAGTCCCTTGGGTGTGGTCGACGGTGTGGACTATCAGCACACGGGCGTGGTGCGCAAAGTCGATTCCGACTCCATTAAAGATTTGCTTTCTCGCGGCAATATTGTTTTGGTAAGCCCGTTTGGTTTTTCTGCCACGGGCGAAGCTTTCAATATCACGACAGAAGATGTGGCCACCGCCATTGCTTCTGCTATCGACGCCGACAAACTTATTTTGATGGTGGGCGTGGACGGCATTCATATGAACGGCGAATTGCTCCAAGAACTCACGCAAGACCAATTGCAAAAGTATTTGGACACCAAAGCCTTGGACGATGAAGACACCTATAACGCAGGCTTTGCCCTACGCGCATTGAAGGCGGGGGTGGATCGCGTGCATGTTGTGCCGTGGAGCGTGGACGGTGCGCTTTTGACCGAACTCTTCACCCACAAGGGCTTGGGCACCATGATTGCCGAAGAAGACATGGACTCGATTCGCCAGGCCACAGCCGACGATGTGGGCGGACTCATCAAGCTTTTAGAAATTTACGAAGCCGACGGCACGCTGGTCAAACGCCCGCGTGAAAAGATCGAGCGCGAAATCGATCACTTTACCGTGTTGGAGCACGACGGCGTGTTGTACGGATCGGCTGCCTTGTACCCCTACCCCGAAGCCAAAATCGGGGAAATGGCGGCTGTTGCCGTGCATCCCGACTATCACGGTGCGGGCGACGGCGATCGACTGCTCCGCCGCATCGAGCAACGGGCCAAAGAAATGGGCCTCACGCGCATCTTTGTGCTCACCACGCGCACCGCACACTGGTTTATCAAGCGCGGGTTTGAGCCCGCGCATGTCGACGATCTTCCCATGGAAAAGCAGCGCCTTTACAATTGGAATCGCCGCTCGCAGATATTTATCAAAAAACTCGTATAGTTACGACAATCGAATTTTGTTTTAGGAGAACCTCAAATGGCTCGTATCGTGCACTGTGTGAAACTCAATAAAGATGCCGAAGGCTTGGCCTATCCGCCCGTTCCCGGCGAACTCGGAAAGCGCATCTGGGCAAGCATCAGCAAGGAAGCTTGGGACGAATGGGTCAAGCTTCAGACGATGATGATCAACGAATACGGTTTGAACTGTGCCGATGCCAAGGTGCGCGCACACCTGATGCAGCAGTGCGAAAACTACTTGTTCGGCGACGGCGTCGATGCCGTTCCGAACCACGTGCCGGTTGAATAACGTCGATTGATTGCGAACCACAAAACGACTTTTCTTTTTGGTCGCATTCACGTAAAATTCTCGCCAACAACACCCCGCAAGCTTAGCTCGACAAACTCTTGTCGATGATGCTCACTCCGCGGGGTTACCTTTTTTAGGGCTCTCGAAAGATTGTTCACGAGAAAAACGGCATTTTCCTTATTCGGGAGAATGCCGTTTTCAATTGTCTCAAGTTTTGGAGTTTAGGCGTAAGCTCCCCGCCCGTCTGTAAATCAAGTGACGCAAGTCAAAAAGAAGCGGAGT
>JAUNOJ010000389.1 GCA_030531135.1 Sutterellaceae bacterium
CGGGCTTTGGGACAGTCCATCGGACTTAGGGAAAATGTCGCGTTATGTATCCCTCACTCAAGGGGCTTTTGTTGTCTGTTTTCATCAAACACTTTGCTATGATTTCGTCTGATCTCAACTTTCGGACTGCTTAAAATGATCGATCCCGCCGTCCTTCGCCACGTGATTCTCGACAACCGAGAACGCATCCGCAACGCTTGCGTCTTTGAGCGCCAGTTTGAAACCGCCAAAGGCAACTGCTGTATTTATACCGGCGGCAAGTACTCGGGCAAAACATACGCGCTCTACCAAAAGATTCAGGCGGCATTGGCTTCGGGCATCGATCTGACCGACATCGTGTACGTGAACTTTGAGGATCCGCGCCTGCGCAATTTTGAGTTTGCCGACTTCGAGCGTCTTTTGGATGCGCACCGTTTTCTGTCCCGTACGCAAAACCCGCCCATGCTTTTCTTGGACGAAATTCATCTTGCGGATCACTGGCAGAAATTTATTCGTCAAATGCGCAAAGCCGGTCTTCGCATTCATGCCACGAGCAGTCGGACTTCGCTTTTGACAGAAGATGCCGTGGCCAAACTGGGCAAAGGCGTGCGAGTTGTGAGGGTATTGCCGCCGGACTTTCGCGAACGACTGGCCATGAAGGGCATCTCGCACGATGCGGCAGCACTTGACGACACCTTGCAGAGCGGAAAAATCGCCCGAGAGTTTTTGGATTATTTAGATAACGGCGGCTTTTTGCGTGTGGTCGTCGATCCCGATCCCAATGTCATTCACGAGATTTTCAATCACGACTATTTCGGCGACATGGTTCAGCGGTACGCCGTTTCTATGCCCGACGCATTTCTTTTGCTTTTGCGGCTTGTTGCGCAAAACATCGGCCAAGCGCTTTCTTTTACCCGCTTGGCACGCATGTTGGATGACGCCGATGCGCATTTGGCCAAAACCACAGTGATCGGTTACGTTGAAAACGCGATTGACGCCGGGCTCCTTTTGCCGATTCGCAACTACGCCGTTAAGCTCGACGGAAAAGAATCCGTACCCAAGTACTACTTCGTCGATAACGGCATTCTGAGTCTTCTGAAACCTGAAATTTCCAAGTCTTCCTTTGAGAACATCGTCGCACTGGAGTTGATGCGGCGTTACGGCACCTCGGATCAAGTCTTTTTCTGGAAAAAGAAAGCGGCCGTCGACTTCTATGTCCCGGCGCAGAAACTAGCCGTGTCGGTGGCCACCGACAGCGACATGCTCAAAGAAAAGCCCGAAGCTTTGGTCAATGCCGCCAAGATCTTGCCGTGTCGAAAACTGTTGCTTTTGACAGCCGGCGCCGACGAAGGCACGTTGGTCATAGGCGACTACACGGTCGACGTCATGCCGATCTGGAAATGGTTGCTCAACAGCGAAAATTGAGCGGTAGTGACTCAACAAAAATGCGAGCAGTTTTTCCGCAAATCTCAGACATACGATGATTCGAGACAACTAAAGTAAGCTCCCCGCCGGTTTGTAAACCAACTGACGCAGGTCAAAAAGAAGCGGAGTACCCGATTGGGTGCCCCGCTTTTTCATCTTGCTTTCGTTATTCGGCGTGCTGTCGTTTCACGTAGTTCCACGGAAGCCACGGTTCGATATCAAAGGTCGCTATGGCCTCTTCTTTAAATTTGTCGAGTTGCGGTCCCGTGGCCCA
>JAUNOJ010000390.1 GCA_030531135.1 Sutterellaceae bacterium
TTTAAGATTGCCGGTCGACTTCAAAACAAAATTCTCAAGCTCCTCAATTTTGAAGTCGGTCATAACAAACGCGCGTCAATCCACTATTTTGTTTCAGGAGAGAAAACGATGAACCAATCTCAGATGTCTCGCCGCAGCCTTTTGAAATCCTCTTTTGTGGGTGCTGCTGCCGCCGGTGCTGCCGGTATGACGACTGTTGCTCAGGCCGCCCCCAAGCAGGCTGCCGTCGAAAACTATGACTGCGTCGTGTTGGGCGCAGGTCCCTCCGGTTTGATCACGGCTATCACGGCCCACGACGCCGGTGCCAAGGTTGTGATTTTGGAAAAGTGCGACCGTCCCAACGGCAACGCCATTTTCGCTTTGGGTTCCGTTTGCGGCTGGGGTACGCGCCATCAGAAGGAACAGGGTATCGAAGATACGGCCGAAGCCTTCTACGCCATGATGATGGACGTCTCCAAGCAGATGGGTGACAAGGCTTTGAATCGCCTCTACACCGACAAGATTTCCGAAGGCATCGACTGGCTTGAAAAGGAAGGCGTGAAGTTCGGCAAGATTCGCCCCATGCCCTATCCGCGTTTGGGCCGCACCTGCCGCGTGTTGGGTGACGGTTTGACGGGCGGCGCTCGTTTGGTTCAGACGCTTTTGGCTGCCGCCACCAAGCGCGGTATCGAAATCAAGTACGAACACAAGGCCATCGAACTCGTTCACAACGAAAAGTTTGAAGTGCAAGGCGTTGTCGCTTTGACCCCGGCCGGTCAGAAGACCTTCATGGCCAAGGGCGGTGTTTGCATCTGCACGGGCGGTTTCTCCGCCAACCCCGAAATGGTCGACCGTTACATCGGCGGCTGGGCAACCCGCATGGTCTTGCGCGGCTCTACCGCCACGACCGGTGAAAACATCTCCTTGACGTTGCCGTTGTTTACCAAGTTCGTGAACATGGATCAGTTCCACGCCGGTCCCATCGTGGGCGCCACGCACGTGAACCCCGCAGACGTTTTGAATTCCGGCTACGGCATTCAGGTGAACACGTCGGGCAACCGTTACATGGACGAAAACAACACCTACGTGATTAAGGCTCGTACCACCGCTCAGCAGACGTTGGACAACAAGGCCTGGGTGATCGTTGACGCCGACTGCTCCGTTTTGGACAAGGTCATTCCGAAATACGAACGCTTGAACAGCCCCTACGGCAAGGCCGATACCATCGCCGAACTTTGCAAGCAGGTCGGTTTGCCCGCTGAAAAGATCGAAAAGCTCGTGAAGGAATATAACGACAAGATGAAGGCCGGCAAGCTCGACGAAATGGTTCCGGCTTGCACCTACAAGAAGCCCCATCCGATCGCTAAGGCACCGTTTTATGCCATCCCCTTGCAGGGCGGTATGACGGCAACCTTCGGCGGCCCCTTGATCAACACCAAGACCGAAATCCAGAACTTGGACGGTAAGAGCATCCCGGGTCTTTACGCTGCAGGCAACTCCGCAGCCGGTATCTTCTTCTACAACTACGCCGGCGGCGCTCAGCTCGGTGCAGCAACGGTGTTCGGCCGCATTGCCGGTGCCGAAATCGCAGCACGTGCAAAGAAGACCAAATAATTTAAGCGGGAGAATTTTGAAATGAAAAAGACGATTTTTGCCCTTACCCTTTCGCTCGGTCTGGC
>JAUNOJ010000391.1 GCA_030531135.1 Sutterellaceae bacterium
AGTCTTGGAAGGTAACCGTGCCGTGGTCACCCGCCCGGGACGAACCGAAGAAGTCGACACGAGTTTTGCGGCCGACCCCGTTGCTTTGGACGACTTGGTGTTGGTGTTTCGCGGTAACGTCTTGCGCACCGTCAGTGTTGAAGAAGCTTTAAAGACCGAAGAAGCCTTAAAGTGCGTGGAAGCGGCCATGCGTACCGACGAAGCGCAAGGTGTGGAAGATGCCTTCGGCGACATCATCGAAAATACGGGAAAACTCCCGCCGCATTTGCAGGCCTTGGTCGGCAAGCCCCTTTGACTTGTTTGAATCGGTGCGCCAAAATAGGCGCTTAACCCAAGCCCGACGACTTCGGTTGTCGGGTTTGATTTTTCCGACTTTCCTTACCTGTTGTATCCATGCCTTTAGACAGCCGCGACAACGCAAAAACCATTGGCCTCACAGGCGCCCTCTTGGCCTATTTGTGCTGGGGCATGATGCCGATGTATTGGTCTTTGCTCAAAGGTGCCGGCAGTTGGGAAGTCATCGCACACCGTGCAACATGGTCGCCTTTGGCCTTGATCCTTTTGCTCCTTTGTTTCGGGCGCCTAGGGGAACTCAAACGCACGATCCTCTCCGTTGCGACCGTGCATCGCCGTCAAGGCCTCTTTTTGATCTGTGCGGCCGCTTTTGCAGCGGTCAATTGGTGGATCAACGTTTTGGCAGCTCAAGTCGATCGCGTCACCGAACTCGGTTTGGGAATGTTTATCACGCCCCTCATTTCGGTGGCTTTGGCCGTCATTTTCTTTCGAGAAAAGTTGCCTTTGGCCAAGTGGCTGTCTGTCGCCGCAGGCTTAACGGGGCTTTTGCTGCAAGCCGTCGACTACGGTCGAATTCCTTGGATTGCCATCGGCGTTTCCGTGACTTGGGCGATCTACGGCGCCTTCAAAAAGAAGATTCCGTTGGATCCTTGGATGAGTAACACGATCGAAGGTTTGATTTTGATGCCCATGGCTTTGGTCTATATCGCCTATTTGAGCTTGACGGGTGCAAGTCAATTCTTCGGCGACTCGCAGGTTTTGACCTTTGCGCTTTTGGGCACGGGCATTGTGACAACGATTCCGATGCTTGCCTTTGCTTACGCTGCCGTCAATTTGCCTTTGAACGTCTTGGGCTTTTGCCAGTATCTCAACCCCATCTTCACAATGAGCGTCGGGATCTTTATTTTGGGCGAGCCCTTTAAACAATCTCAAATCGTGCCGCTTCTCTTTATCGCGGCCTCGATCGTGCTCTTTTTGTGGGCCGAAGTGCGCGGCTCGAAAAAAATCCGGTAAATCTTCTTTCTTGCTTTTGTGGCTTATGGTACGATCCGCCGGCCTGTCCTCAAAATTGCATTTATTCCCAACAACAAAGTCTTACGCGTGTTGCAGGAATTAAATATCTTTGCTCGCATGTCCTTCTGCTTAGAAGATGCTATACATTAACGGGAGTTTGCTCATGAAAAAATCCTTCCTTATTCAGGTTATGCAGGTCATTCCTTTGTGCTTGATCTTGGGTTCTGCTTCCCTAGGCCTACCTGCGTTATTTGGATACACAAACGTTGAAGAACTGGTTGAGCGTAGTCTTTCTCTATACCTCTACGCACCGGATCAAACTTTAACGTGTGCCTACCTTCTGAT
>JAUNOJ010000392.1 GCA_030531135.1 Sutterellaceae bacterium
GTCGATCATGCCGGAAATTTGCACTTGGGCGGCCTGAGCCGGGGTCGTCAGAGCGAGAGTGGTCAAAAGCGCGGCTGCCGACAGACGCATGGAAAATTGTTTCATGTTTGTCCTTGTTGAGAGGTTAGTCAAAAGTACCGGGCGCCAAGCGCTTCAATCTTCCGACCGGGCTCGGGGTCGGGATAGGTTCATTGGCGCCGACAATCGCACAAGGCAGCACGTGTTCGCGTTAAACTGAAGCGTCTTCTTACTTACACACAGTCCAACAGGAAAAAACTCATGAGCGATATGCTTTGGTCAATTGTCAGTGTCGTCGTACTGTTCTTTTTGTATTTGTCAGTACTGCACTCGGTGCGCAATTATGCCAAATCCATACCCATTAGTACACTTTCAGAAAAAGAAAATGCACCGGCCGGTGTCACGGGTCTGCTTTTGGTCGCGGTGGGCTACGCATTGGCCTTGGGTTTTTGGCGCCTGGCCGAAGCCGCCAACGTCATGAGTTTTGTGCTCTCAAGCTTTAACGACGACCCGGATTTGACGGTGCTTTTGGCCGTGGCCGGTCCCTCGTTCCTAGCGGCTCTGACCGCCTTTTTGGCCGTGCAACGACTCTCCGGCGGCAGAACTCCGGCCGCGCTCTGGCAAAGCGTCTTTTTGATGCTCTATAGCGGGATTGCCCACGAGTTTGTGCTGGCGCGTTTTACAAATATTCCGAGCGACGAAACGCTTGCCGCCGTTTGGGGCGTCTTGGCATTTTTGTGTGCCCTTTATCTGATCGCGGCCCCGCGCTCGAGAAACACTTACGGTCTGAACAAATAGAAACAACTTTGCGCGTCTTTTCTATTTTTTGTCAGGTTTTCTAAGCAATCCATCCAATTATTTTTTTTTGCCGTATTGCTTAGCATAAGGCCATGTTTTTTTAATTTCCATTCGCTTAAATACTACAAAATTGGCAGTCGAACCGCCACACCTTGCAAGGTCGCTGCCAAGGCTAAAAAAACGAGAAAGAAACACCTATGCTGATTTCCACTAAAGCTGCGGACGATACCGATCGCGTCCGCGTGAAAATTTGCGGTTTAACGCGTGAAGACGATGTCATGATGGCTGTTGGGGGCGGCGCCGACGCCGTCGGTTTTGTCTGCTACCCGGCAAGTTCGCGCTACGTCTCTCAGTCGCGCCTGATGTCCTTGGTGAGTCTTGTTCCCGAATCCGTGACACCGGTTCTGGTGTTTGTCAACCCTACGGCCGAAGAAGTGCGCAGTCACTTGGCGCTTTTCCCGAGAGCACTCTTGCAGTTTCACGGATCCGAGTCGCGTGCCTTTTGCGACCAGTTTCATCAGCCCTATATCAAGGCGGTGGCAGTGAAAAGTTCCGACGAACTTTTAAAGATTCAAGACGAATACCCGATGGCCAGCGCCATTGTCGCCGATGTGGACGATCCTTCGCACGGCGGAACCGGTGAAGTTTTCGATTGGAATGCAGTGGCACGCATTCGCGATCAAATTACCAAACCGTTGATTGTGGCAGGGGGATTAAACGCCGAAAATGTTTGCCAAGCCATTCGTATCATGCGCCCGTGGGCCGTGGATGTGGCTAGCGGCGTCGAATTGGAGAAGGGCATCAAAGACCACGACAAAATCCTTGCCTTTAT
>JAUNOJ010000060.1 GCA_030531135.1 Sutterellaceae bacterium
AATCATGCTTCAAACCAATCCCATTACCCATTTCAACGCCTTGCATCCATTGGCAGAACTTTCTGGATGCGAAGATAAAACGTCAAAATACATCGCAAAAGTTCTTGCTTCTTTAGGTATCGACTATCAGGATCACGTCGGGGGCTACGGCGTGGTGGGTGTCATCGACTCAGGCGTTCCCGGACCCACGGTGCTTTTCAGAGCCGACATGGACGCGCTGCCTTATTCGGATCCCGACGGCAAGATTGTGGCAGTACATGCCTGCGGGCACGATGCGCACTGCTCGATGCTTTTGGCAGCGGCTGCCGGAATGCGCGACATTGTGAAAAAGGGCAAATTAAAGCTCGTTTTTCAGCCGGGTGAAGAAAACCTGACCGGCGCCTTGGCCATGATCAAGGATGGCGTCATCGAAGGCGTAGATATTGCCGTCGGTGCTCACGTGCGTCCTTTAAATGAACTGCCCGCGGGCATGATGTGTGCGGCGGTCACCCACGTGGCTTGTGCAACGGTCAAGGTGCGCTTTGAAGGCGCCACGGCACACGCCTCGCGTCCGCAGCAGGGCGTGAACTCCATTGACATGGCCGCCCAATACGTCACCATGGTCAATTCCATTCATCTCGATCCCAATCAGAGTTGGTCGACAAAGCCTACGCGTATCTTTGGCGAACCCGGAGCCACGAATAACACGAGCGCTTGGACGGAAGTGGTTTTCGACTTGCGTGCGGCAACGAACCCGTTACTCACGCGCATGATCGACATGATGAACACCATGGCGCAAAGTACGGCCTTAGCTTACGGCGGCAAGGTTGTTTGGACGCAGCTCGATTATTGCCCGGCTTCCGACTACGATCCCGAGCTCGTGGCCATTGTTGAGAATTGCATTCAAGAAGCGGTCGGTGCCGATCGCTTGGCACCGGCCACGGGCGGAGGCGGCGAAGATTTTCATTTCTTTAAGACGGCGTTACCGAGTGTGCGCACGGCTTACTTCGGTGCGGGCGTGGGGGCGACACCGGGGCTTCATAAGCGCGACATGAGTTTTCAGACGCAGTACATGGTCAACGGCGTGAAGGTTTGGCAGGCGTTGGCGACTAAGCTTTTGGGATAATTGACGAGACTAATCGGGAAATACGGATGAATCCGCGAGGGACTACAGCACCTTTGGCTACGGTCGGTGTTCAAGAGACTTTGGCATTTTTTGCTTTATGTGTTCATGAGACTGTCACGGAAGTGATGATTCGGCTCCACTGCCAGGAAAACGCTTGGGATTTCGAATCCTTTAAAAAGGCGTTTTATTCTCTGATAGATGAGGGTAAGGTCGCCGCCGGTCACGCGAGCATTCATAAGAGGTATTTCATTACGCCTGAAGGCTTTTTGTTTGCACTTGAAACCTTGGAGCAAGCTGACGTTGCGACGTCATTGAAGCTTCTCTGGAACACGATACGTCCTCGTTACGAAACCTTAGCCAATGCAAAATTCATGGATGCGGCTTTGCTCTATCGGCAAAAGCAACGGTTGCCGTCGAAGAATTGGGGAAAGTGCAGTCCGTCTACGCTGAGTCTGCACGATTACAACCTCAAAGACATCTATGAGCACCTGTTTTATAGCGGGCAATTTTGGCGGGTTTTTGTCGACTCCGTGTTATCCAGTTCAAGTTGTGAAAACATTCTTGAGCGCTGTTTGCGCGCACGCGTAGGGTTTGCCGAGGATTTTGCCGAATTTCTGATTCAACGCTCCTGTGTGCGTGAGGAGTATGCCGTCGAATATCGCCAAAATTGTCTCTTTTATGGCAGTTTTATGCGTAAAGGTCATCCCGATGACGTTTTGAAAAAGTTGCCTGCCGACTCGAAATACGCTTTTGTGCTTGAAGCCGTCAAGGCTATGTCTCAACGACAAGACAGTGCCGTTGCCGTCAATCTCATGCGTCAAGCACTGAAGGCCTCAGGGCTGTCACGTTGTTTTGATGAACCGATTTTGAACTGGTTTTACGCTTTGGCACTATTTCATGATCGCGAAACTCCAATGTCGATCAAGCGTTTGGAAATGCTCTCCAAACTCAAGTGGAGTCATCCAGGATATTGTGGCGAGGCCTTGTCGGTATGGCTGGCCGTTGCCCGCGAGTACGATATCAAAGAGATGGTCATCAAAAATTGCTCAATGTTTCCCAAGCATGGTGTTTGGGGGCATCTTGATGCGGACCTTTATATTTTGTCGGCCGTTGTGTTCAAGTACCTTCCCGATATTAAGCCCTATGCCGACTATATGAAGGAGTTGACGGATAAATATCCGCTATTTCTATTGGAGGTTTTGGCGGCAACCGTTTCCCAAGAGGCTATCTATAGAGAAACTTGCGAGAAGTTCGGCATGTTGTCGCTGACTTCGATGACCGCCGGTAAGCCTGACTGGGAGACTGTACTCGATCGTTTGACGCTTGCCCAGAAAAAGAAAGTACCGTCAACCGGCGATCGAGTTTTGGCAAAGACGCGCGTGGTCTATTTTCTCGATTTTGAAAATCAAGCACTGTGGTTAAAGCAGCAAAAATCACGCAACGGTTCGACCTGGTCCAAAGGGGCTGACCTGAAACTGTCCGCATTCAAGAGAGGCATCAACGACATGACTGAACAAGACAAGGCGGTGCAGGCTTGTCTGGAGCCGGATCGTTGGGATGCTTCGCGCATGAGGGTGAATTTCCGTGAGGTTTTAAAGGCGCTGATCGGACATCCGGCCGTTTTTAATTTCAACGGCGATGTGCGCATGGACATTGTGCAGGAGCCCATTGCAGTGACCGTCAAACAGGAAAACTCCACATGGCATGTCACGACCAATTGTCCGCAAGAGATCGATACGAAATACCAAAGAGTCGCCTACAAACTTTCGGCTTCCGGTGACAAAGCCACGGTGTATTGTCTTGATGACGAAGAACGCCTTCTTGTCGAGCAATTGAGGCAAGTTTGCGTTTTTCCCAAGGCCGCTGAATCAAAGTTAAAAGGCTATTTGGAATTGCTCTCGCGTACCACACCTGTTTTGACAGATCTTTTGGTCGACAGTCAAGCTCTGGCGCACGTCAAGGGCGAGACAAGGATTGTGTTTCGTATTCACCCCACTGACGATGGACTTTTTTCTGTCGAAACCTTTGTGCGCCCGTTGCCGAACTCAGAGATTATGTGTGTTCCGGGTAAGGGTGTCGATTATTTGGCGATCAACTTGAAAGACCAAACCGTCCAAGTTGAACGCGATCTCCGTCAGGAAAAAGATAACTTCGATACCTTGATCGGCGAGCTTCACGCATTAGACGCCGGTCGACAGGGGCAGACTCATTGGCTTTTGGATATGCACGATTGTTTGTATTTGCTCGACACCTTGCATGCCCATGCCGAGATTGCCGCCATCGAGTGGCCGCAAGGCGCCAAGTTCAAGGTATCCCACTCCAGACTCAATACGGACGCATTGAATTTGAGCGTTCGAACGATGGGACAGTGGTTCACGGTCGAAGGCAAGATCAAACTCAATGCCAAGACGGTGTTGACGATTGCCGACCTTTTGGAAAAGCTCCAGTCTGCACAAGGCAACTTCATTCGGTTGTCCGACACCGAATACATCGCCCTGACGGATGCCTTCAAAAAGCAGTTGGGAATGCTCTCAACTCTCACGGTGGGAAGCCGCAAGAAAGGAGAGCTCAAGGTCTCCAAATTCAACGCTGTACGTCTGGAAGAACTCGATCGCGAAGGCCTGGCACTTGAAACCGATGCCGGCTTTCGAGACCTTATCTCCCGTATCAAGGCAACGGAAGAGTTGGACATCAAGGTGCCCACGGGACTTAAAGCAGAGTTGCGCGACTACCAATTCGACGGTTTCGAGTGGCTCACCAAGCTCTCCAACTGGGGTTCCGGCGCCTTGTTGACCGACGATATGGGTTTGGGCAAGACCGTGCAAACGATTGCCTTCCTTTTGCAACAAGCTAAGAAGGGACCGGCTTTGGTCGTGGTCCCGACGGCGGTTGTCGGCAACTGGGTTGATGAAATGAAACGCTTTGCCCCGAGCTTAAACCCCGTTGTCTACGCAAATCAAGGCAAGGACGAGCGCGCCAAGGTACTCAACAAACTCAAGGCCCGCGACGTCGTGCTTGTCACATACGGCATTCTCTCGGCCGATATTGACGATTTCTCCGCGATCAAGTGGGCCACGGCCGTTTTGGACGAAGCGCATGCCATCAAAAACCGAGATACCAAAATGAGCAAGGCCGTGATGCAGTTGACGGCTGAAGCACGTGTGATGTTAACGGGCACGCCGCTACAGAACCACTTGAGCGAACTTTGGAACCTCTTTGAGTTTGCCAATCCGGGACTTTTGGGTAATTTCGAAGAGTTTTCCGAGCGCTACGTCATTCCGGTCGAAAAGAACAAGGATCGGGAACGCCAGCGTGCTTTAAAGCGCCTGATCTCGCCCTTCATTTTGCGCCGCACCAAGAGCGAAGTGGTCCAAGAATTGCCTGAAAAGACCGAAATCACGTTGCGCGTGAAGCTCTCCGACGAAGAAGTCGCGCTTTACGAACGTCTCAGAGAGAAAGCCTCTGTTGAACTTGAAACCGGCATCATCAATCCGATCCAAGCCTTGGCAGAACTTTTGCGCCTGCGCCAAGCGGCATGCAGTCCGGCGTTGGTCGATCCGGGGCTCAAGGACATTGCATCTTCGAAAACTGCGGCCTTTATCGATTTGGTCGACGAACTGATTGCGGGCAATCACCGTGCTCTTGTCTTTAGCCAGTTCACAAGCCACTTGGCTTTGATTAAGGATGCATTGGATGCCAAGGGCATCGAGTACCTGTATTTGGACGGCTCGATGACTTCGACCCAGCGCACGAAACTGGTTGAGAAGTTCCAAAAAGGGGAGATGCCGCTCTTTTTGATCAGTTTGAAAGCGGGCGGCACGGGTTTGAATTTAACGGCCGCCGACTACGTGATCCATCTCGATCCGTGGTGGAATCCGGCCATTGAGAATCAAGCAAGCGATCGCGCCTATCGCATCGGGCAGGAAAACCCGGTGACGATCTACCGCCTGATCGCCGAAAACACGATCGAAGAGAAGATTTTGCGCTTACATGAAACCAAAAGGTCTTTGGCCGACGCCTTATTGGAAGGCGCCGACATGGCCAACCGCTTGAGTCGTGAGGAAATTTTGAAGTTGCTGGCATCCTAAACTGACGCGAAAATTTCTGTTGTAAAAACGCCCGAAGAAACTTCGTTTGAAAGCACGACAAAACCGAGGTCGGCAGTTACGATAGTCCGTATTCGAATCTTTTTGAGTGGAGATTATGGCTATCCGCACCCCGACAGTTCCCTTGCGTTTTCTGACCGAAAGCGAAGTCTTAAGCATTCTCGTGCTGCTTTTTCCCGAGCCCGCCGGCTTTGACGTATTTGAGCATTGTTGCAAGAAGCTCAACGCCGACTACCCGGACTTCTACGGTCGTTTGCAGCTACTGCGTCAGCAAGAGTGGGTGGTGGATCATCTTGAGCCCGGCTACGAATCGGCCGGTCAACCGCTTTTTGTTTTTAACGGCGAGCGAATCTTGGATTTCTTGCAAGCGGTGCCGGTGGATGTTTTCGAGGGCATCGTTGCAGGACTGTCCGACATTGCAAAAGCAGCCGTCAATCAGGCCGAATTCATCACGGCAGCACTCAATTACCGCCAAAAGGCCATTTTTCCCAAGGAGGGCTTTATGGCCAAAAACGCGGGGCTCAATAAATATTTCGAGTCGATGCGCACGGCGTTACTGGACATTCTTTGCTCTTCTAACGACTGGGTGCTGTTTTTTCGGCGCCTGCCTTGCGTTTTTGCGCTGATTTGTTCCCGACGCTTATGTGTGGAGGCCAAAACACAAGGGCTCTCGCAAAAAACATCCGAGCGCGTTTTGCGACTCCTGATCACAGGCGTTTTTCAAATGACGGGTGAAAAAGAGCTCGATGCTACGCGCGAAATCTTGGTTTTTTACGCCGACTTCCTTCATAACGGAAAGCCGCAAGAGGTTTTGCGTCGCTTGGATCCGGAAGGCAAATACGCGTATGCGGTGCTTGCTGCCCGGTCTATGTCAAGTAACGAGCCGCCTGCTACTGCCGTGAACCTCATGCGTAAGGCTTTGTTTCTTGAAGGTCGCAAGCGCTACTTTGAGGAAGACATTCTCAATTGGTTCTACGGCATTGCGCTCTTAAGAGATAAAGCCAATCCGGAAACCGCAAGTCGCATTCGTACAATTTTGGACATCAAGAACGTCCAAACCGACGTGAACCTCATGCGTAAGGCTTTGTTTCTTGAAGGTCGCAAGCGCTACTTTGAGGAAGACATTCTCAATTGGTTCTACGGCATTGCGCTCTTAAGAGATAAAGCCAATCCGGAAACCGCAAGTCGCATTCGTACAATTTTGGACATCAAGAACGTCCAAACCGACATCGGCTTGCGTCCGTTGTGGTTATTGCTCTCGACGGCAGCGGGCGTCAATGTCGCGGGTAAAGTCCAATCCATGATCGGTCGCGTGCGGCGTGAGTTGCTCGACATGCCGACATGGTACGGACTCTTTTCGATTGCCGCTCTGAAGTTTCAGTGTATTGACCGGCCGCGCGCATTGACGCGCTTTGCAGACGACTTCTTCAGCCGTTACCCGTTGCTGCGCATTGAGCTTGAGGCAATCAAAGACGCTCGATCGCTCCAACTGATCGAGCTGACGGAGGCTTTCGATTTCCAGCCGTTGCTACCGGCAGGCGACTACGGTCAAGCCGACTGGGAGTTGGCTTTGACGCGCTTGATGAATTTGGAAAAAGCCCCGGAAGACGCTTTGCCCACCGCCGATGCCCTCTATCGCGTGGTGTATTTTCTGAATCGCCGCAAGCGCGAACTCGAAATTCGTCTGCAAAAATCCTCCGACGGCAAACGTTGGTCGGCGGGCGCCTTATTGAGTTTGGAAACTTTTCGCAATGGTGTGGCCGGCATGACCGAGCAAGACCACCGCGTGGCTTCACTCATCACGACGGTGCCCGGGCACAGAAATCAACTGAAACTCGAAGTCGATTCTGCCATTGTCGAGCTTGTGGGCTGTCCCCATCTTTACGATCGGACCTATCCGGGCAAAGACGACCGCTTGGAAGTCGTAGAAGAAAAACTGCAAGTGTGTTTGAAGCGTTGCAAAGATCACTTTGAGATTCGCACGAACATGCCGGGCTTTTTCAATCCTGAAACGCAACGCCGCTCAATCCATTACTTTGCCAAGCAGACACGAATCGAAGTGTATCGACCCACAGACAAAGAGTTGGCTTTGTTAAAGGAACTTAAGCGCCGTCATAGTTATCCTTTGCAAGCTCAGGAACAGTTGCAGGCTTATCTCGGGGCAATCTCGACTTGGATTGCCGTTGTCAGCGACATTGAACCCAAGTCCGAATTGGCCGAGACGGTGCCGGCCGACGCTCGGATTTGCTTTTCGATCAAACCGGAGAATCAGAATTGTTTCTATTTGATCAGCTCCTGCGTCAGACCGGTGCCGGATTCGGATTTCGAAGTAAAACCGGGCAAAGGTGAAGCCTATGTCGCGCAGGCGACGAAAGGAAGTCGGGTGCAGGTGTGCCGCGACTTGAAACTTGAAAAGCGAAACTTGCAAATTCTGACCGACAAATTGCCTGCCAACGGCGGCGATTCTGACTGGGGACTTGATTTGTTCGAGACATTGACCTTTCTCGATAGTGTCAACGATCATAAGGACTTGTGTCAGATCTTTTGGCCGCAGGGCGTTAAATTGCGCGTCTCGCCCCAGCGCATCGACAATGTCGTGATCAGCATTCCTTGCAAGGACAACGACACATGGTTTGATGTCGGCGGTTGTGTAATGAGTCCCGGAGTTGAGGCCAAACTTCAAGACTTGTTGGCAGAAAATCGGTTCGTGCGGTTAAACGAAACGGATTATGCGGCCGTCAGTCAATTTGTGCGTCAAAAGATTCAGGCGCTCAACAAAATCGGGGTCGTCGATTCGGGGGACGGAAACTTGCGCTTGAGCAAATACAATGCCGACCGCCTCCAAGATTTGGACGGTGACGGCCTGGTGCTTGAAGTCAACGACGAATTTAACGACGTGGCTGAGCGCATTCGCAATATCAACCTTTCGGAACCGGAGATTCCTGCAAATCTCAATGCCCGATTGCGCGACTATCAAGTCCAAGGGTTCAAGTGGCTTGTCAAGGTCTCGGACTGGGGCGCGGGTGCCATTCTGGCCGACGATATGGGGTTGGGTAAGACCGTACAGACGATTGCTTTTTTGCTTCGGCAAGCGGACAAAGGCCCTCAACTTGTGGTGGTGCCCACAGTCGTTGTGGTCAACTGGGTCACTGAACTTGCGCGATTTGCCCCAAGATTGTATTCGGTGGTCTATTCGAGCCAACCGAAGGAGAAACGAACTTCCGTCTTTGAAAATCTTAAATCCGGCGACGTTGTGATCGTCAGCTACGGGATGCTTGCCAACGACATCGATGCGTTTGCCAAGGTGCAGTGGGCTACGCTTGTGTTAGACGAAGCACATGCCGTCAAGAATCCGCAGACCAAAAACTTCAAGGCTGTCAAGACAATCAAGGCCGGCACTCGTATCTTGCTCACGGGCACGCCCCTGCAAAACCATCTCACGGATTTGTGGAGCTTAATGGAAATTGCCAATCCGGGGATGCTTGGAAAGTATGCACATTTCCACAACCGTTTTGCATTGCCGATTGAAACCCGATTTTCCAGCGAAACCGTGAATCCGCGCGACATGCGCGAGCAGTTGCAGCGTATGCTGGCTCCCTTTGTTTTGCGTCGTACCAAAGCAGAAGTATTGAACGAATTGCCGACGAAGACAGAGATCACGCTCACTGTCGAATTGTCGCAAGAAGAACAGGAAGTCTACGAATATATTCGAAAACAGGTTGTCCTTCTTGACACAATGGAAGCCTTGAATGCGACTCGCATACTCATGGAACTCACGCGTTTGCGTCTGGCGTGTTGTAGCCCCGTGTTGGTGAGCCCCGAGCTCAAAGACATTGCCTCATCCAAAACGGCTGTCTTCAAAGACTTGGCTACGGACTTGGTCGGGCAGGGACATCGAGCGTTGGTGTTTAGCCAATTCACCAAGCATTTGGCCTTGATTAAGACTGCCTTAGACGAGATCGGCATCGACTACCTGTATCTTGACGGAACGATGACAGCGATGGAGCGCGCACAGGTCGTAGAAGAGTTTGAAACGGGGAGTACGCCCATTT
>JAUNOJ010000061.1 GCA_030531135.1 Sutterellaceae bacterium
CCAAAATCAAGAATCCTTATTGCAATTTCCTTGCGAATTTCCGATCAAAGTCATGGGCTTGACCGATCCGAATTTTGAGAGGACGATCGGCAGTGCCGTCAGAGAAATCGTGCCGGAATTCGATCCGTCCACCATTGTCGTCGAATACTCCAAAACGCAAAAATACACGTCGTTGACCGTGACGATTCATGCCACGAGCAAAGAGCAGCTCGACTCCTTGTACATGATGCTCACATCTCACCCGATGGTCAAAATCGTGCTGTAGTACAGTCAATCCCAAGGGTGTTTTTATGGATTTGCAAAACAAAGCTTTTCACTCAGAACCCCGCCCCGGAAGTTTTGCCGCTTGGATGGCCTGTATTCGTCCGAAAACGTTGGGCATTGCCGTGGCGCCCGTGGCCGTCGGCTTATCGGTCAGCGCAGCCGTCACGCACACCTTTGACGTCGTCGTTGCCGTTGCCACACTTTTGCTTTCGATTCTGATGCAAAGCATCAGCAATATGGAAAACGATGCCGGCTACACAAAAAAGAAAGCCGAAAGAGCCACTCGCAAGGGATTGCCCAGAGCAACGGCTAACGGTTGGTTGACGGTGGCTCAAGTCGAACGGATGATCAAGGTCTTTGCCGGTATTGTTTTGGTCGATACCGCCTTTTTGATTTGGCAGGGCGGTTGGGTCATGCTTGTCATCAGTTTGGCTTCGATAACGGCAGCTTACGCCTACATGGGCGGCCCCAAGCCGATAGCGTATACGCCCTTCGGCGAGCTTGTCGTTTTTATCTTTTTCGGCCCGGTTGCCGTTTGCGGCACCTACTGGTTGCAGACGCACAACTTGTCCGTCGAACCATTTCTTGCCGGCAGCGCCTTGGGGGTGATTGCCGCCGCCGTGTTAGCCGTCAACAACTTCCGAGATTTACACCACGATCAGGAAGTCGGACGCAAAACTTTGGCTGTTTTGATCGGTTTTAAAGCAATGCATCACACCTATTGCGGCATGCTCGTTGCCGGATTCGTTCTTGTTTCCGCCATGATTGTGCTCAATCCCCAACTTTTTGGTGCTGGCCTTGTGCTTGTGTGCATTCCTCTCACCGTACAACTGATTCGAGAACTCGGTCATAAAACAGGTAACGAGCTCAACGCTGTCATGTTCGGCACCATCAAGCTCGAGTTGCAGTTTGCCTTGACACTCACCTTGGGCTGTTTGATCAGCCTGGCAATCTCCTTTATCTGACCTATCAAGTCAATATCACGCCGCGACAAGACTTATTTCGCGCGCAGACACTCTCTACACGACTGGGTAATACCCACCTAGCAAAAACGCCTCTGCAATCGTCAGAGGCGTTTTTGTGCGGTTTTACCGAAGAACATTCGGCTCGATCCGACGATTACTCGTTGTTCGTTTCGTTGTTTTGGTTGTTTTGATTGCGTTGCATGTCGCGCAGACGTTGCTGGATGCGTTCGGCACTCATAATTTCACACACACTGATCACGCGCATCACACCGCTGGTACGCGCAACCGTCACCAATGCCAAGCTGTTTTCCTGCGGCGTTACCAAGCCCATCAAATAGACGATGCCGCGATCGACCACAACCTTCATCTGGCTCAAATACACGTTGTCGGTCGTCAACAAACGAGAACGCACCTTAGTTGCCAAAGAAGAGTCGCTCATGCGCTGCATCATGCCGGCATTTTCTCGCACGGCCAGTTCGTTGACAACACTTGCCACATCCAAGCTGCTCTTAGCTGTTTGACCGGCGATCTTCTTGGCTTCGGCCGTTTGAATTTCACCGCTCAAAAGCACTTTGCCGTTATAAGCCGTCACGGTAATATGACTGTCGACATCTTTACCGATGGCCTGAGAAATTTCCCAACCGATACGCTTTTCCAAAACTGTATCGTTGACGACGGCGCCGGCCGAACGACGATCGACCATGGTCGAAACGGTCGCCCCGGTCGCAACGGCTGCGCCCCCCACGATCATCGGCGCACAACCGCTCAAAACAGAGGCAAAGCCACTGACACAAGCTGCTGTCAAAAGAATTTTCTTCATTACAAACTCCACAATTAGGGTTCAAAGTCGAGTTCCTGCATCGGCCGGAAACGACGAACATATTCAGACTGCATTTGCATAAACGGCTGCAACCATTGCCAATAAGTCGCCAACGTAAAGGCGCGCATCAGCAAAGCACCGTCGACAAAACGAAGCGTTTTGTCTTGAAACCATTTTCCCAGCACGTCGTCTATTTCGCTTTGACGACAAGATAAAACTGACGCTATGAGTTTACGTGACGGAGGTGTCGGCAACCTTAACCAGTCGCGGGAAGTTTCGAGATCCCTTAACGCAGCACGCGAAGATGCCAAAAGCAGCGACGTGAAAAACACGCCGAGTCGCTCTTCGATGCCTGTTGCTTGAAAAATCATCAACCCCAAACGATCGCTGACGGCTCGCCGTAACGCATATTCGTTTAGTTCTTTATTCCAACTTTTTTCCACCTCGGCCAGTCTGAGGAGCAACTCGGGATTGAGCGTATAGATCTCGCAACGCGTTGCCGCCCAATAGCGTCTGGGCAAATTGTCCAAACGATCGATTGCGCTCGTGGCAATCCCGAAACTGTTGGCGCCGGCCAAAGTCAACATAAACGGCGCGTTGTTGGCCGGATTGATCAGCCCTTGCGCCAAAAAACCGGATTTCACAAAAATCATCCGATTGAAAAAGGCCGACGTTGCCACACTCTGACCTTTTTCCAAGACGCTGTGCGATCCGATATTGATGATCACACGCGTTACGGCTTGCGAAAGAATCGGTGCAAACCAAGGTAACAGTTCGAGGCTATTGGACATGAATTCAAAAAATGTTGAATGAAAGACGCAATCTCTGATTTTAAACAAAATCCCTCAGTTTCTAAAGGGAAAAACACCTATCCACACCCCTTTGTGGATAATGCTGTGAACAGCAGAAGAATAACCGCCCCTCACCACGAACAACTTTTTCAGATGTAAAACCACCTCTGAAGTTGTGCACATTTATCCACAGTTCGTCCACACAACTTTTTCGTGACTTATCCAGGAGTTTTCAACACTCTAAGTTGTTGATTTTAAATAGAAATTTTCGGATATCCACAAAGTTTTCCACCTCTACTACCTACTGTTTCTAATAAATAAATTTTATTTTTATAAAAAAACCGTGGATAACTGCCCCCTCTGAAAGACCTCCTTTTGCACCCACAAAACTTCAAAAAATTTCAAGAAATCAAATGTGAAGAGCAACTTCTACAGCCTGTTTTATCGTTGCTTTGAGTAATTGTTGCCCCCCTCGAGCTGTTGCTGCACCTATCAGGATGAACTCTCGGTTGTGTCGAGACAATGTTTCTGGCAATTCGTCCGAGACGAACATATCCGAACAGACGACGACGTGATCGATTCTGACTGTAAACCGATCGGTATGACGATCGCCGGAACTGACGCGTACGGAATAGTTGTCAACGGCTTCGATATTGATGTCGTCCAGGGTATGCAAGCCGTTGATTAAAAGCCATTTCAACTTCAATGCTTGCGAGGGGGTACTTGAAAGCGCTTGAAGTTGTTTTCGTTCGCTTTCCATCAAATAGACCGAACGAGCGGACGGTGCCACTTCGGGAACAAACCCCAAAACGCCGCCGGCATGTTCTTTGATGTCACCGATGCCCCAAGCCGCTCTCCACTTTTCGGGGGACAATGGTTTTTCTTTGTTGTAATTCAATAAATAACGACATATCGAAAGCGCCGTCGCATTGGTTCCAATAACGGCAACGCGATTTCCGACCGGAAGACTTTCTTGCAACATTTCATTAAAGGTCATGACATTGGACGAGTCGATTCCGGAAATATCGGGCATTTCCGACTCGATCCCCGGTGCCAATACGATTCTATTGACATCTTTTAGCTGAAGAATTTCGGTTGCTGTTGCTTTTGTATTTAATTTAACGTCAACTGTCGATAACTTCAGTTTATTTTCAAGAAAGTTGATCCACGAAAGTATTTTCTCGGATTTGAAAATTTTGTACAAACTCCGTAAGCTTCCGCCAATTTCATTATTTCTCTCGAAAATCTGCACATGATGCCCTCTTTTAGCTGCAATTAGAGAAAAATAGATGCCGGCGGGACCTGCTCCGATGACGACGATTTTTTTAGGCTTTTCGGTCGGACGAAGAGTAACTTCGGAAGAAAAAGCATCAAACGGATTGACAAGATTGAAGACGGGATCGGTTCGGAAAATGTCGTTATAGCGTTCTTGTCCTTGCAAGTCGATCCAGGGGATGACGGGCTCGTCGACCAACCCCAAACTTTTATGAATGTAGCGCTTGTCTCCCAAAAGCTCTTCGGATAGCTCAAAAAGAGTGTTACCGTACTGTTGCGACAAGGTATCGGCCGCTTCCAAACTGCCGAAGCCGTGTCCGAAAACAACCGTCAATTCAGTATTTTCCGCCAAAGCTTGGTAGGCATCGTTCCACACGCCCGGCGGCATATCGAAAGATTGATCCGGAATGGTGTCGGCGATCCCGCCGAAGTCGGCGCACAGATAGTCGACGCCGGCCATTCGGAGCATTTGTATCAGGCGCAGGATTTCATCCCAACCGGCACCGGTCGGCGTCAGTTCAAGAAGATTGAAACGAAACCCGATGGCCTTGTTCTGTCCGATCTCTTTTCGAACGGCTCGCACGATGTCCAAAGACAATTTGAATCGGCCCAACTGATTGTTGCCCCATACATCTTTTCTGTTATTGGTTGTGGGGCTTAAAAACACGGCCGGCAACGACAGACCGCTTGCGAGTATCTCCACCCCGTCGTAGCCGGCCGAAATCGCGTGACGAGCCGTTTGAGCGTATGCCGAGATGATTTTTTTTAGACGGTAGTTATTGGCGCCGTGCGCGTGCTTGCCCGTTCTGGGGACAAAAAGATGTTGACTGGATACGGGAAACAAAACATCGGCTTGAGGGCCGGCGTGAATCAATTGCAAAACGGCGCGGCAATGTTCCCGATGCAACGCTTCCGTGATTTTTCGATGTTCAAACGCACGTTTTTCCGTGAAGACATATGTTCCCTTAACGGGGCGCCCTGTTTTATGAACGATGCCGGCGGCAACCGTGACCATCGAAACGCCGTCTCTTGCATATTCGAGCAAACGGTTTTGGAGAAAATTCAAGTCTGCCAGATGCTCGAATCCCGTCACAATGGGGGCTGCCGTTATGCGGTTGCGTAAACGAAGCGGGCCGCAACTGTATGCGGACAAGAGCTCTTGCGGATGAAGCATAGTCAAAAAGTCCAACAATACGTTAGTCGATTATTCGGAATCGTTTGCGTGATCGGCCACATTCGTGATGCCGAAGGGAACGAGCACGCTCGGAATGTTTTTCGATGTCAGTTCTAGATGTCGCAATTGATCGTCAAAGAAAATATGCGGTTGTAATGCATCCAAAATTCGATTCTTAGGCAGTCCGTCGAGTAAGAACAGTTCTGCCGCACTCATGCCCAAGCTTTTGAGCGTGGTGATCAAGCGTTGTTCGCTTGGTGCGCCGCGCGCCGTGACGATGGAAATGCGAATTGCCGGTTTGTAGTACGGATCGTTTTTGCCGCGCTCGGCATCCAAAGCTTGAAATTGAGCCAACTTGGTAAAAAGTTTATGCAGCGGACCGGGCCCGTGCGGCGTTTCTTTGTTGGTGATTTCAAAGCGCTGGAAACCGCTTAAGCCTTCTTTTTGGAACTCTCTTTCGGCTTCGTCGTCAATGATGACGCCGTCGAAGTCAAAAGCGATTCGGAGTTCGTTGCCGTCATCGTCGTTGCCTCTTGTTTTGGATGCGACGGGTAAAACCAGACCGGCGGGCTGTCCCAACCGAATGGCACGCATGACATTTTCCTTGTTAGCGCTCAAAAAGAGCGACGCGTCAAAGGCTTGCAAATAAGGAAAGGTCGACTGACCCGAGGTAAAAGCTCCGGCTTTGATGGGTAGGTTATAGTGTCGGCACGATGAGAAAAAGCGTTGCCCCGTCTCGGGAGAGTTGCGACTTAAGACAACCACTCTGAAGGGTTCTTGTTCCGGAAAGAGCTCATTGAGCTTCAGGAGTCTTTCGATAAAAGCAAAAGCCACGCCGGGATTGAGCGGCGTATCGATATTTTTGAGTTGATACTCGCGATAAGCGGCAATGCCTTTTTCTTCAAAAAGCAGGTGCTCTTCTTCGAGATCGAACAGAGCGCGAGAACTGACGGCAATAACGAGTTGATTATCTGTCGTTTTCATAAAAGAAAAAAGCTCGGCAAAAAGTTTTTTTGCCGAGCCGAAAGGATTAAATATCGAGGTTGCTGACAAACAGCGCATTCTCTTCGATGAAGTCTCGACGCGGCTCAACCTCGTCGCCCATCAACATGGAGAATATGTCGTCGGCCTTACTGGCATCTTCAAGACGCACTCGCAACAAACGTCTGGTGTTGGGGTTCATGGTCGTTTCAAAAAGTTCGTCCGAACCCATTTCCCCCAATCCTTTGTAGCGTTGTTTGCGCACGCCGCTTTCGGCCTGATCCAACAGCCAGCGAACGGCTTCGCCGAAGTTTTTCACTTGCTGCGATTTGTCCTTACGCACGATTCGGGCACCTTCGCCGATCAAGCCTTTCATTTGTTGACTGGCTTCGACCAGGATGCGGTATTCGTTAGAGCGCAAAAATTCCTGCTCGATATAGGTGTGGTGCGTGTTGCCGTAAATGTGGTGGCTGATCTGAAGCTTCCAGCGCTCTTTATCGGTATCGTAGAGCGCCTTGACGGTAATTTCGGGATCGCGCATTTCCGACTGCAATTGTTGCGCCGTGGCCTTGGCTTTTTCCTCATCCGAAATATCGATGCGAATGCCGGCAGAAATGGCCAAAAGCGCAGCCTTGTCGATGACTTGACTCAGTCGTTCGATCACAGCCTTGGACTGCTCGAATTCTTTGATCAGATTTTCCAAATCGGTGCCGCGAATACTTATACCGGCCGCTACGTCGGCTTCGCTTCTAAACAATGCAGCATCGTTGAGCGCAATGTTCAAAAGGTACTTGGCCATTTCGGCATCGTCTTTGATGTAGATTTTCTTTTCGACGTTTTTGCTGTCTCGTTTGCCGGTAAAGATGCCGTACAGCGGAGGTTGGGCAATGTAGACATGACCGCGCTCGATCAGTTCGGGCATCTGGCGGTAGAAGAAAGTCAAAAGAAGGGTGCGAATATGTGCCCCGTCCACGTCGGCATCGGTCATCAAAATGATGCGATGGTAACGCAAACGTTCCACGTCGAAATCTTCTTTGAGTTGGGTGCCGAGTGCTAAAACCAAAGTTTTGATTTGTTCGGAATCCAAAAGTTTGTCGACGGAAGCCTTTTCCACATTGAGGATTTTGCCTCGCAACGGCAAAATAGCCTGAAATTCGCGATCTCGACCGGTTTTTGCAGAGCCGCCGGCCGAGTCCCCTTCCACAATGAAGACTTCGCTGGCAGCGGGATTTTTGCTGGAGCAATCGGCAAGTTTTCCGGGCAGTCCGCCGCCGAAAATTTGTTTGCGCGTGACTTCGCGCGCTTTGCGGGCGGCTTCGCGAGCACGAGCGGCACCGACGATCTTGTTGCAGATCGCCTTGGCCTGATCGGGGTGCTCTTCCAAGAAAGTCTTCAAACCTTCGCTGACGGCTGCGTTGACGGCCGGCTGAACTTCGCTTGTAACAAGTTTGTCTTTGGTCTGAGAGCTAAATGAAGGCTGCGGCACTTTGACGGACAACACGCAAGTCAAGCCTTCTCGCATGTCTTCGCCGGTAATTTCGAACTTGTCGCCCTTTTTGAGAATCTCGTTTTCGGCAATGTACTGCTTGATGATCGACGTCATTGCCATACGCAAACCGGTAACGTGAGTGCCGCCGTCGCGCTGCGGAATGTTATTCGTATAGGCTGCCAAAGATTCGTTATAGGAGTCGTTCCATTGCAGTGCGACTTCGACATAAACGGGGATGTCCTTGGTGGCATCCTTGGCCGTTTTTTGTTCGATGGTCTTTTGAATGTAGATCGGATCCTTGTGAATGGGAGTACGCGTCGTATTTTTATATAAAACGAAGCTGCGAACGCCGCCTTCGCTTTCGAGGCGAACGTGTTTTGCAGTACGTTCGTCCACCAACTCGATGTCCACGCCCGAGTTCAGATAGGACAACTCGCGCAAACGAGACAAAAGCGTTTCGTAATTGAATTCGGTGACGGGGACGAAGATGGAGTCATCGGGCAAGAAGTGCACTTCGGTTCCGCGCTTGTTTGTGGAACCGAGTACCTTCATCGGGCTGACTTCCACCATTTCGTGCGTTGTCGGATCTTCGACCTTTTCAACGATGCGATTCACAACAAAGCCGTTTTCAAAACGCAGGAAATGCGTTTTGCCGTCACGGTGCACTTTCAATTCCAACCACTTTGAAAGTGCGTTGACGCAAGAGACGCCCACGCCGTGCAAACCGCCGGAAATTTTGTAGCCGTTGTCGTCGAACTTTCCGCCGGCATGCAATTCCGTCAAAGCGATTTCGGCAGCAGAACGCTTGGGTTCGTGCTTGTCGTCGTACTTGATCGCCGTCGGAATGCCGCGTCCGTCATCAATCACGCTTACGGAGTTGTCCATGTGGATGGTGACGAAAATATTCTTGGCATATCCGGCCATCGCTTCGTCGATGGAGTTGTCGACAACTTCATAAACAAGGTGGTGCAAGCCCGAACCGTCGGCAACGTCGCCGATATACATGCCGGGGCGTTTGCGAACCGCTTCGAGACCTTCCAAAATCTTAATATTGGTCTCGTTATAGGTGTTGGCAGGCGCCGGATTCGACGAGTTTTGAGTGTTTTCCAAATCGGACATAAATAGTTATCTCGCTTTCTTAACCCGTCAAAAAACGGGTTTCTGAATAAGCTGTACGCCAATGCAAAGGCAATCTTCGCATTGGCGCGGCGCAATCCATCCTTTGATTTTTGTGATTGTCGCTTTTAAATGCGCATCGGCATCAGAACGTAACGGAACTGTTCGCTTTCGGGCATCGTCAACAAGGTTGCGCCTTGCGCGTTGGAGAAGGAGAAACGAACTTCGTTGTTCTTGAGGTTGCCCAATACGTCCAAAAGATAGGTGACATTGAAGCCGAGATCGAGTTCTTCGTTATCGTAGTGAATGAGAATTTCTTCGACGGCTTCTTCCATTTCGGAGTTGGCGCTTTGAATTTGCA
>JAUNOJ010000062.1 GCA_030531135.1 Sutterellaceae bacterium
CAATGGCTTGAAGTGCCGCTTTGACAACTTCCTGTTCACTTAATTTTTGTGCACGTTCGGTCACGTCTGCGTGAACGGGCGGCAACAACTTGGGATCGGCCATGGGAAGACTCCTCAGAAATTTGTTAATGGTTTAGCCTGCTTACTCTAGCGCACTTTTACGTACTTTTCCTTAGTTTTTGCTTTTTTTGAAAAAACAAAAGCGCCGAAACGGCATTTGTCCGTCAAAAGACAAATTCGTCTCGACGCTTTACGTCCGGAAAAACAACGGATTAGCGCTTGAGTTTCAGTCCTGCGAAGGCTGCCGCCATACTAGAAGCGGGCGCGGAGCTCGACTTCTTGAGAATCGGTTTTTTCACATCGCGTTGCGCGTTGTTCGTGCGCTCGGCAGTGCGTTCTGCGCCCTTGGCCTGACTTCTCATCGACAAAGAAATTCTCTTTCGAGCCACGTCCACGTCCTGCACGCGTACGCGCACGATATCGCCCACCTTGACCACGTCTCTGGGATCTTTGACGAAACGATCGGCCAGTTCGGAAACATGCACCAAACCGTCCTGATGCACGCCGATGTCGACAAAAGCTCCGAATGCCGCCACATTGCTCACCACACCTTCGAGCACCATCCCCGGCACCAGGTCTGAGACTTCGTGTACGGACTCTTCGAACTTGGCCGTCTTGAATTCCGGGCGCGGATCGCGTCCGGGCTTTTCCAATTCCGACAAAATATCCTGAACCGTCGGCACGCCGAATTTATCATCGGTGAAGTCGCGCGCATTGAGTTTGGAGAGCACCGCTCGATTGCCGATCAAATCTTTGACTGCCAACCCGGTCTTGGCAACAATGCGTTCGACCACGGGATAAGACTCCGGATGCACGGCCGATGCGTCCAAAGGATTGGAGCCTTGCGGAATGCGTAAAAAACCTGCAGCCTGCTCGTAAGTCTTGGGTCCCAAACGCGGCACGGCCAGCAAAACCGTACGATCGGCAAAAGCCCCATTGGCGTCTCGATAGGCAACGATGGCCTTGGCCTGCGTCGCGCTTAAACCCGCCACACGTTGCAACAGGGCGGCAGAGGCCGTATTGACGTCCACACCCACGGCATTGACGCAATCTTCGACTACGGCATCCAATTTTCTGGCCAATTCGGTCTGATTGACGTCGTGCTGATACTGCCCCACACCGATGGCCTTGGGATCGATTTTGACCAATTCGGCCAAAGGATCCTGCAAACGGCGGGCAATCGAAACCGCACCGCGATAGCTGACGTCCAAATCGGGAAGTTCCGCCGCTGCGGCCGCAGATGCCGAATACACGGAAGCACCGGCTTCGCTCACGACAACTTTGGTCAAATTCAATTCGGGGTGACGTGCAATCAAGTCGGCGGCCAAACGATCGGTTTCTCGGCTTGCCGTACCGTTGCCGATGGAGATCAAACCCGCTTTATGTTTGGTGGCCAAGTGCGCCAACACGGCAATGGAACCTTCCCAATCTCTGCGCGGCTCATGCGGATAAATCACGGTCGTATCCAAAACGGCACCCGTCGAAGAAATCACCGCAACCTTCACACCGGTTCGAATGCCGGGATCCAGGCCGATCACACCTTTGTGGCCGGCCGGAGCCGCCAGCAGCAAGTCTTTGAGATTGGTGCCGAACACGCCGATGGCTTCAAGCTGCGCAGCATCGCGAACGCGGGAAAAAAGCTCCGTTTCCAAATTGCTCATGCATTTGACGCGCCACGTCCAACGTACGACGTTGGCCAACCACGTATCGGCGGGTCTGCCCAAGTTCTTAACGCCCACAAAGTCGGCAATGCGGCTTTGGCAAGGGTGTACGGGCAAAGCTTCCTCATCTTCGCTCAAGAGCATTTTGAGCGTCAGTACCCCCTCTTGGCGACCGCGGAAAACGGCCAAAGCGCGGTGAGACGGAATGGCATCCAACGCTTCGTCGTAGTCAAAATAATCGCGATACTTGGCGGCGTCGGGCAAGTCTTTTTGTTCCGGCACGACTTCGCTGACCAAATAGGCGTTTTTCCATAAGAATTCGCGCAACATTTCGAGCATGTCGGCGTTTTCCGCAAACTTCTCGGCCAAAATGTCGCGTGCCCCGTCCAAAGCCGCCTTGGTGTCCGCCACTCCTTTGTCTGTATTGACATAGGCTGCCGCCACCGTTTCGGGATCTTGCGTCGGATCGTCGAAAAGCGTTTGCGCCAAGGGTTCGAGACCGGCTTCTTTGGCCACTTGTGCGCGACTTCTGCGCTTGGGCTTATATGGTAAATACAAGTCTTCCAAGCGCTGCTTGGTATCGGCTTCGTTGATCTGCTTTTCCAACTCTTCGGTCAACTTGCCCGATTCGGTCAAGGCTGCCAAAATCGCGGCGCGACGATCTTCGAGCTCACGCTCGTAAATCAATTGTTCTTCGAGATTGCGCAACTGCGTATCGTCGAGCCCTCCCGTGACTTCTTTACGGTAACGTGCAATGAAGGGAACCGTAGCACCTTCGTCGAGAAGCTTGACGGCGGCAACGACCTGATCGGCACGCGCGCCGATGGCTTGGGCAATATGACGCGCAATACGCGCCTCAACGGCTAAAGAAATTTCAGTCATTGAATTTACTTTTATAACAGGAAAAAAGAATTTAAGCGCAATAGCGCTCCAAGATGCGACGCACGATATCGCGATCTTTCATCAACCACGCTTTTTCGCGCAGTCCCTGAATTTGGCGATTGTCGCTGACGCCGGGAATCGGACTTTCCCAGTAAGAGAAGCGAAGATAAAACTCGCGGTCGTTTTCCACCAAATCGACATCAAAACGCGAAGCCGGAATTGTCCCCTGCGCCGGCACCAACGTGGTCATACGAGGTTTGGACAGTTCGATGACATCGACGATTTTTGTTTTGCCGAACGTCAGCTCGCGCTCCAAACGCAACGCCGTATCGCCGGCAATTTGTTTCGAGGTGCTGTGCGTCATCGTTTCGATAAACTCTTGCGGCTTACGGGCAAAATCCTCAAGCGCACGCCAAACGATATCGGCGGTCAACCCCGCGTCGCGGTAGATATTCAAGTCAATATCGTGCTGATACACAATTGCGATGTCGGCCATAGGTCAATTTCAAAAAAATGAAAAATTCCGAAAGCGCCACTCCAAGTCGAAACTTCTCAAAGCGCTTTCTTGTCGAGCGGGCTATTTTAGCGGTTTCGCAAGCTCTTTTACGCTTTCTTGACCGTCGTATGATCGGCTGCTTGCAAACGCTTTTCCAACCACTGACTGTAACGGCTCATCGCCAAACTGCTGAAAAAGTAAATGGCAGCAACGAAAATATAGCCTTCGCGGAAAAAGTCTCTCCATTGCGCGTCGCCCAAAGCCAACTGCAAGCTACCGGTCAAGTCGAACATGGAAACGACCGTCACCAAAGAGGTGTCCATGAAGGTCGACAGCAAATTATTGACAAACGACGGAATCACGGCCACCAGAGCCTGCGGCAAAATGACCGAGACATACTTTTGTACCGTAGACAATCCCAAGGAGTCTGCTGCCAAGAATTGCCCCTTTTGCACGGTCTGCAAGCCGCCTCGAACGGTTTCGGCCATATAGGCCGCCTGAAACAGAATGATGCCGCCCGTGACGCGCCAAAACGGATCAATGCGAATGCCGCTCGGCAACAGCAACGGGAAAACGAAACTGGCAACAAACAAAACCGTAATCAAAGGCACGCCGCGCACAAGTTCGATATAACCGGTACACAAAAGCCGCATCAACGGCAACTGACTGCGGCGCCCGAGCGCCAAAAGAATACCGATAGGCGTTGAAACAGCCATCCCTAAAAGGGTGAGAATCACTGTCAGCGGCAAACCGCCCCAGCTGTCGGTATCGACCTTCGAGAGTCCCAATACACCGCCGTACATCAACAGGAAAAAGATGCAGAAAGCGGCAAACCACCCGCACATCAAAATTTTCTTGCCATTGCGATTCCAAAAGCGCGGCATAGCGGTCAAAAAAAGCATGCCGACGATGGCTACCGTCGCCAGTGCGGGGCGCCACTGTTCGGCATATGGGAAGCGCCCGAAAATCACCAAGCGCCATTTTTCGGTCACAAAACCCCAGCAAGCGCCGCTGGCTTCATAACAGGCATTGGAGTCGGCGCGAAAAACCGCATTGACCACACCCCAGTCCAAAAGGTAAGCCAAAATCACCGCCACGAAAAAGACGGCAACGACAGTCACTCCGGTAGCAAAACTCGAATAGAAAAATTTCTCGCGAACTCGATCGAAGAAGGTCGGATTGACCGGATTTTTGCTTTGAATCATCTCCATGCCCTCCTTCGATTACCGGGGTGCTCGCATCACGCGCGCATTCAAGCCGTTCATCACCAAGCTGATGATCAGGTTCAAGACCAAATAAACAGCCATAATGATCACAATGGCTTCGAGTGCCTGACCGGTAACGTTGATCGTGGAATTGCCCACGGCAACCAAGTCGGGATAACCGATCACGACGGCCAGAGACGAATTCTTCGTCAAATTCATAAATTGGCTCGTCAAAGGCGGAATTGCCAAACGCATCGACTGCGGAAAAATGATGTAGCTGATCACCTGCACCTTGGTCAAGCCCAAAGCAGCACCGGCATTCCATTGCCCTTTGGAGACGGCCAAAACGCCTGCGCGCACGATTTCGGCAATTGCCGCTGACGTAAACATCGTCAGCCCCAACCACAAGGCCAAGAATTCGGGCGATAAAGCCGCACCGCCCTCAATGGCAAATCCTGCCACGTGGGGCTTGTCCCAACCGCTGACCAAACCGCAAATGACCCAAACGATCAAACCGATCAGGACGCCTGCGCCCAAGCCTGCCAAAGCGGCCACCAAGTCGGTGACACGCCTGCGCCAGATCTCTCTAACCAAAAGTGCCGTCAAAATACCGGCCACAACAGCAAACAAAAACGACAATGCCGTTTGATGCGGTACGGCAACCTGCAAGCCCGCTTTACTCAATAACGCCCAGGATCCCAGGTGCAAGGGTTCGGTACTCATCGGCAACAATTCCGTAATTACCATGTAAACGGCAAACAACTGAATAATGAGCGGAATATTGCGATAGAACTCGACATGTGCGGTGCCTAAGAATTTGAGAACGAGATGTTCGGCCAGACGCATCAAGCCCACGACGACACCCAAAATCATGGCCGAGGCGATAGCGCACAACGACACGCGCACCGTATTGAGCATGCCGTTGGTAAAAGCCTTCAAAACGCTGTCGGTGGAATTAAACGGGATAATGGCCTCACCGATATCGAATCCTGCAGCCCCTTGCAAGAAACCGAAACCGGAGCGAATGTTTCGCTCGGTCAAATTGTCACTGACGTTGGTAGCCAAAACCCAAAACAGAGCAATCACAAGGGCGATGACCATTGCCTGCACCGTCCACTGAACGCGTCTGCGCGCGCTTTCTCTGCGCCTAAATGCATCGTCTCCAAATTCCGAGACGTCGAGACGATTTTCCTGTGACAATTGATTCTCCCTGTCGGCCGCTTGGGCATATTGATTTGTAGCCGAAAATTATAAGCTTGCGAATTTGTTTCAGAAATGCAAAACCGCATGCTTACCCGAACATCAAATGACGGCAAGCACACGGTCTGCTCAACGGGCAAGACTCACAAAGTCATGCCCCTATGACAAAAATCGAATTAACGAATGGGCGGAGCGTACATAATGCCGCCCTGCGTCCAAAGATTGTTCAAGCCGCGCGGCAAGTTCAAAGAGGTGTTCGGACCGAAGTTGGCCGTCCAGCTTTCGCCGTAGTTGCCGACTTGCTTGATGATGCGATAGCTCCATTCCTTGTCCAAACCGAGAAGCTTGCCTGTATCGTCGCCCGTACCCACCAAACGCATCACCTGCGGGCTCTTGCTAGAGGCACGCATTTCGTCGACATTGGCCTTGGTCAAGCCGCTTTCTTCGGCTTCCAGAAGCGTGTAGAACGACCAGCGAACGATCTGGAACCACTCGTCATCGCCGCGACGCACGGACGGCCCCAAAGGTTCCTTGGAAATCGTTTCGGGCAAAATTACAAAGTCTTGCGGATTGCGAGCGCGCGTGCGGGCGCCGGCCAGGTCGCTCATGTCGGTCGTGTAAACCTGGCAACGGCCGGACAAAAATGCGCTTTGCGTGGCTTCGGTCGTATCGAACATCACAGGCTTGTACTTCATGTTGTTGGCGGCGAAGTAATCGGCCAACGTTTGCACCGAGCTCGTGCCGGACTGTAAGCAAACGGTCGCACCGTTCAATTGCTTGGCACTTGTCACGCCCAACTTCTTGGGAACCATAAAGCCCTGACCGTCGTAGTAGCTGATAGCGGCAAAAACGGCGCCCAAAGAAGCGTCACGCGTCAACGTCCAGGTCGTATTGCGAGCCAACATATCGATTTCGCCGGACTGCAAAGCGGTAAAGCGTTGCGGGGAAGACAACGGCACGAATTTGACTTTCTGAGCATCTCCGAGAACAGCTGCTGCAACAGCACGACACGTATCGACGTCCAAACCGGTCCACTCGCCTTTGCTGTCGGCGTGAGAGAAACCGGGGGCGGCGGTATTGACACCGCAAATCACCTGACCGCGAGCCTTCACGGCATCGAGCACCGCACCGGCCTGTACGGAAAGCGACATGGCAGCCAAACCGACGGCTACCCCAATGGCCTTAATGTTCATAAAAAGCTCCGAGAAATGACACCCGTATGCGGGCGAACTCACCAATATTGTTATCGTTGTCGGCTGTTCAAAGATTCACCCTTCGACTTGACAATCCAAGAAGAAAGCATGCTCATCGAATTCCGGCGTCTGTCAATCGCAAGCAAAGGGCATTGCCCCAATTGCGGACTTCGGAAAGTCTATCGAAAAAGCCGCGTCATCCTCAATATTGAGAAACTTTCGATTGGCATTCATCAAGCCAATTGAGTGATTTTCCTCATAGTTTCGCCTCCAATCACCCGTATTTCTTTTCGAATCGGGAAGATAAGTTCGGCCGCCTATAATAGGGAATAGGGTATCAATGATTTTTCGGACTTTTTTATGAATGTCACCGGTCAAGTTATTTCGTTAATTCTTCTGATCATCATCGGCGGCTTCTTTTCCTTTGCGGAAATCAGCCTTGCCGCCGCCAGCAAAATTCGCTTAAGCGCCATGGCCGAGCAAGGCAACGCCGGCGCACAACGCGCACTTCGCGTCAAAGACAATCCCGGACGTTACTTCTCTCTAATTCAAATCGGCAACAATATGGTGGCCATCTTGGGCGGTATCGTAGGCGAGTCGGTTTTTTCGCCCTACTTTGCTTGGGCCTACTCCTTTGTTTTAAGCCCGCAAGCCTCGGCCACCGCCGGCTTTATCACCTCGTTTTTGTTGATCACGTTGGCTTTCGTGATTTTTGCCGATCTTTTCCCCAAACGTCTTTCGATGAATCACGCCGAAAAGAACGCTGCGTTTTGTACGGCCCCCATGGCCTTTTTGGGCAAACTCCTCTCTCCTTTCGTTTGGGGACTTGAAATCATCACCAATACGCTTTTGAGAGTTTTGGGCGTACCTTTAAAGCCTCATAGCAAAATCACGTCCGACGACATCTTGGCCACGGTAGTGGCCGGAGCCGATGCCGGCGTCATCGCCCCGGGAGAACAGGCTCTCATTGAAAACGTCTTCAATCTCGATCATCGCCCCGTTTCAACGGCCATGACCGCGCGCGAATCCGTCATTTACCTCACGCTCGAGGACTCCGACAAAGATATCCGTCGCAAAATCGACGGAACGCCTCACAGCAATTTTTTGGTGTGCGACGGCGACATCGACCATGTCGTTGGTTTTATTTCCAGCAAAGACATCGTGCACCGTCTTTTGGAAGGCAAACCCCTGACGGCTTGCGCCCAAGAGCAGCTCAATCCGGCGCAATTCGTTCCCGACACTTTGACGCTTTCGGAAATTTTGGACATTTTCCAACGTACGCGCACGGACTTTGCCGTCGTTTTAAACGAATATGCACTTGTCGTCGGTATCGTGACCTTAAATGACGTGATGAGCACCGTCATGGGCGAATTGGTTTTGACGCCGGAGGAGTCGCAAATCGTTCAACGCGATGAAACGAGTTGGCTCGTCGACGGCTCCACCCCCGTAATCGACCTCATTAACACTTTGGATATCGACGAATTGCCGGGCTCCAAAAACTACGAGACCGTTGCCGGTTTCATGATGTACATGTTGCGCAAAATTCCCAAGCGTACCGACTCCATTGCTTGCGCCGGTTATGTCTTTGAAGTCATCGATGTCGATGCCAACAAAGTCGACCAAGTATTGGTCACAATGAAAGCAAAAATTGAAAAAAGTTAATCAAAGTGTTACAAAACCGAGTATTCCGATGAGCTCGTAAGGAATACGAAAGATTTGAAGCGTACCTTTCGTCTTAAGAACAGTCAGTTGATTGTTGTTGTTCATCAGATCTCAAAAAATCGATTGCGCACTGCCGTTTGACGGCGGTGCGCTTTTTTTCCATACCAGTTCAGTTCAAGTTCATTTCGGCGGTGCCGAAAAAATATCCGCCCGAGCAAAGCTCAAGGCGGATACGCATCGCATCGAATTTTTCGAGACTTATTTTTTCGCCGTCACGGTCTTTCTAGCCGTCGTTTTGCGAACCGTCTTCGTTTCTCCTGCCTGATCGGCCGAAGCCGCCGGCGCTCTTTCCTGGAACTCGAAACCGACTTTGCCTGTTTTTTTATTCAACACCAGATAAGCCTTGAACTTGCGGTGGGTTCGATTGGAAACAAAGTTTTCCAACAAATCGGTCTTACCTTCGTCCAGCAACTTTTGGAACTGTTCGACGCTGATTTCCTGCTGCAAAATGGTTTTGCCGCTTCTGAAGTCGCACGTGCGCGTGCCCTGCGTGTGTTCGCAGAAGTAAGAACTTCCCATCAACACCTTGCCGCCGCACTTAGGACACTTGCCGACCACGGGCAATGCCGACAGATCCTGCGTATCGTCGTCAGCCCTGTCGTCCTCGCCGAAATCGAACTCGAGACGATATTCGTCATTGAGTTTGAGCTCTGCCGCAAAGGGGCGACCGAGCTTGCTGATAAAGCCGCTCAACGGTCCGATTCTGCCCTTGGTTAAAAGCTCTTCGAC
>JAUNOJ010000393.1 GCA_030531135.1 Sutterellaceae bacterium
CAGCGCCGGCTTGGGATAAATCGATACGGACATGAAGGGGTTTTCGGCAGAGGCCTGAACCACATGGCTGGCTGCCGGCATCGGCAAGTTCATCAAAAGCACTTCCCCGGTTCCGAAAGTGAACTCCGTATCGCCGAATCGGGAGTGTTTGTGCCCTTGCACGATTAGGTTGATGTAGGGCTGAGCGAAGAAATTGCGGAAAAAGCCCGCATCGCGACGATGGATGTCCAGACCCTCGATGCCGGTCTGAAAGTCCCCGCTGGCAGGCAATAACTCACGCACCCTTCGATTGATGGCTTCAAGCAGTTCGTTTTTTCTCGTCATCCAAATTGCCTAAAAAAGATAACTCAACGCCTAAAAAGCATCCTCAAGAAAATTCGATTCGAATCAAAATTTCCCCCGTAAAACATAACAGATTTTTCGGGCGAAAACATTGGGAGAGAAAGTGTTTTCGCAATATTCGAAAGCGTCCGTTTTTTGGGAAATCCTTAGAGACAGGTGTCGTGAGCTTTTCAAAAGAAAGTGCGGCATGCCGTGGATTTTTCCAAGTTGATCAAATTTTTCTTACAGGGAAACAAAACAATGAAAACCGCTATTGTCTCCGTTGCCGTCACCGCTACCGTTTTGAGTGCACCGCTTTGGGCTGCCGAAAAAATGCCCGATCACGAACATTTGGAGACCGTCAACGTCATCACTTTCCAAGGCGGGTGGAATTTGCCCGTGTGGGTTGCGCAGGAAAAAGGTTTTTTCCGTGATAACGGCTTGTCGGTGCAGTTGGACTACACGCCCAACTCCCCAAAATTGGTCAAAGACTTGATGGCCGGTCGCTATAACATCGCGATTGCCGGCATCGACAACGTGATCGCTTATCAGGAAGGACAGGGGCCGGTGAAGCTCGATAACCCCGATATGTTTGCTTTTTACGGTGTGGATAACGGACTGCTGTCCTTGGTTGCTACGCCCAAAATCGACAGCGTTAAAGATTTGAAGGGTAAAAAGGTGTCGGTAGACGCTTTGACAACGGGTTACGCCTTTGTGATCCGAAACTATTTGCAGCAAAACGCCGTTTCCGACAACGATGTGAACTATTCGAGTGTCGGCAGTACGAACGATCGCTTCAATGCATTGCTTGCCGGCACGACCGATGCGACGCTTTTGCGTACGCCCTTAAATTTGCAGGCCAAAGCCAAAGGGATGAAGGTTCTGGCTTCGGGCAACGAGCTTGGCGACTATCAGGGCACGGTCGGTGTGACGACGCGTTCTTGGGCCGACAATCATCACGAAACGCTTGTCAATTATCTGCGCGGCTACAGTGCAGCGATGCAATGGCTCTACAAGCCGGAAAACCGTCAGGAAGCGCAAGCTATTTTGACTGCCAAGGCGCCGGGGATGACTGCCGAGCTTGCCGGTCCTGCATTGGAGGAACTGCTTCACAACGGCTTGCAACGCGACGCGGCTTTAAATCCGAAGGGAATTCGCAATGTCATGGAACTGCGTAGCCGTTTGGCCGAACCGAAAAAGGCATTGCGTGACGAAACCAAATATTTCGATGCGCGATATTGGGAAGATGCGCTCGGTCGTTAAGAGCTCGAAAGTTCATATTTTT
>JAUNOJ010000394.1 GCA_030531135.1 Sutterellaceae bacterium
TGAGAGATTTTACACCCTTTAAAAAACGCAATTATTATTGTTACATGATACTAGGACAAAGCAGAAAATAGAAAAAAGAATCCACGTGGTGGTCATGTTTTGTCTCCGAAGAGCCGACAAACGAATCAAAAGCAATATAACAAAAACCCGCAAAACCGAAAAGCTTTGCGGGTTTTTGGCGTTGTGCGTCAGAGTTTCTTAACGGCGATCCGTTGTTCTGACAGCGACCGTGTTGAGTTCAAACTCGGCAGCTTCGCGCATGCCGTGAATTTCACGCTTGCCGGTATAGACCTTGTCCATCGACATCGAGGTCAGAATCGAGAGGATACCGACGGCAACGATGTAAAAACCGAAGCCCAAAGCGCCGAACGTGTCCGGATGCGTGTGGCCGTACGTGTGCAGCAAGAATGCCAGCTGCGGCGTCACGGCGCCCGAAATGGCGTAGGCGATGTTGTAGGCAAAGGAAATGCCGGAGAAGCGAATACGCGGTTCAAACACGTCGCTCATGAAAATCGGGCAGAAGTTCATGATGCCGCCAAAGAAGCACGTTGCCATGTAGAAAGCCCAGACGGCAGCCACGTTAACCGAGGCGGAATACAGCTCCATCAGGCACAGGAACCCGCAAATGGCAAAGCCCGCGGAAAAGAGCATGCAAACCGTGCTCGGGCGGAAATGGTCCGACAACTTGCCCGTAATCACGCAAGAAGACACGATACACACCAAGCCCGAAAGCTGGAAGTAAACCGTGGTAAACGGATCAAACTTCATCACGCCGCCCGCAAAGGTGGGCATCAACAAAATGAAGACCACAATGCAAGTCGTCAGAACCCAGGTAATAAACATCGAAATCCAGATGCCGTAGCGAGAGGTCTGAAGGACTTCCTGCAAGGGGAAGCGAGCCAACATCTTGCTTTGGCGCATCTTCTGAAACACGGGCGTTTCCTGCAAGAAGCGACGCCGATAGATGGACATCAAACCGAAGATGCCGCCCATAACGAAGGGTACGCGCCAGGCCCAGTCATGCAGTTCGGGCTGGCTGAAAATGAAGTTCATGGCCAAGGTCACAAGGCTGCCGAGCAAAATACCGGAGGTGACCGAACCGGTCAAAACGCCCAAATAGCTGTTCTTTTGGCCGGCAGGGGCATGTTCGTGGATAAAGACCCAGGCGCCCGGCAATTCGCCGCCGATGGCGATACCCTGACAAACACGCACCAAAATCAAAACCAAGGGAGCCGCATAGCCGATCGTTTCGTAGGTCGGCATCAGAGCCAAAGAAAATGTCGGAATGACCATCAATGCAATGGAGAGCAAAAACATGTTTTTGCGACCGAACTTGTCACCGAAGTGCCCCATCACGATGCCGCCCAAGGGGCGGGCAAGGTAGCCTGCGGCAAACGTGCCGTAGGTATTGAGCAAAGCCCAGAATTCGCCGATGCCGGCCGGGAAAAAGTGCTCGGAAATAATCTTGGCGAAGAAAAACACGATAATGAAGTCATAGAACTCCAAAATGCCGCCCAAAGATGAAAGTCCGAGAGTTTTCCATTCCTGCCGGTTGAGCGTTCCGGAATTGTCGTTGC
>JAUNOJ010000395.1 GCA_030531135.1 Sutterellaceae bacterium
CCAGCGCGGCAATGTGTGGGAGTCGGCACCGGGCTGCAATCTGTGTTTCTCGACGGTGATACGTCCGCGGCGCATCGAGGCGTCGCGTCAGTTCGTGTTTTCGATGGCCGTGGCTCTGGCCGTGGCCAAGGTGGTGCGCGACGAGTTGCCTGACGGTCTGCGCGACGAGGTGCGCGTGAAGTGGCCCAACGACATCTATGTGGGCGACCGCAAGATTGCCGGCATACTGATTGAGAACACGCTGACGGGCCGCCGCATCGACAAGCTGGTGGCCGGCGTGGGGCTGAATGTCAACCAGCAGGAGTTTGTGAGCGATGCTCCCAATCCGGTGTCGCTGTGCCTGCTTAGTGGCCGCGGGCATGAGCTCGACGGCTTGTTGCGCAGGGTGAGTGACGCTATCGTTGCGGCGTGCGAGAAGGCCGATGCCGGCGGCGATGAGGCTGCCGAGACTCTGCTGCGGCGCTATTGCTCTGAGCTGTGGCGCAACGACGGGGAGCTTCACCGCTGGGCCGAAATGCCATCGCGCAAAGTGGTCGACGCGGCCATAGAAGAGGTGGGCATTGACGGCACGCTGAGTCTGCGTCATGCCGACGGAAGCGTGCGCGGCTATGCCTTCAAGGAGATTGCGGCGCTGATTTGAGTCGAATTTGCGTTAAATAATTGTAATTTTTATTAATTATTCATAAAATTCGGGGCATGCGGGGGCCGGATTCACTCATACAATTGCATGTGACATAAAAAAGCATTAATTTTGTACAACTTCAGCAATGGAGGGGGCCCCGACGGGCTTCCTCTTTTTGTTTGCCCTTCACTTTACGGCAGCATATCAATTCGTAGGGACGTGCCTTTGGCACGTGCAAGGAGCAAGACACTAATATTCAAACGAATTCCACATGCCAAAGGCATGTCCCTACAAGTTAGTACGTCTCTGCTCATCTCTTTAGTAAACAGCGATGAATCGCGTCCCTACCTTTTAACTGAAATTCCGGAGCGCTCGCTCCTATATAATATAAAACGACTATGCTCGACAAAGACAAACTTAAAGAAGTAGTGGAAAATGCTCTGGCCGAGACCGAGGCTTTTCTTGTGGACATCACCGTGACACCCGCCAATGAGGTGGAAGTGACAATCGATTCGCCCGAAGGCATCGACATCGAGATGTGCGTGTGGCTCACCCGCCGCATCGAGGAGCAATTCGACCGCGACGCCGAGGACTATGAGCTCACCGTCGGTTCGGCCGGCGTGACCGCCCCCTTCGCCGTGCCTCAGCAATACTTCATGAACATAGGCAACGAGGTGACCGTGCTGACTGCCGACTCGCGCAAGCTCCACGGCGTGCTCACCGAGGTGGCCGATGACCTGAGCCGCATCGTGGTGGAAGTGCCCACCAAGGTGAAAGAGCCCGGCGCCAAACGCCCCGTGCTGAAAAACGTTCCCGTGGAACTCACCCGCGAAAACATCCGCCGCATAGAGCGCGAAATCTGACACGCGCCCTCCGCGCAGACATCCCCCAAAATCCGACAATAAAAAATAAAAACAACATAAACCCACAGAAAATGGCAAAGAAAGAAGCTAC
>JAUNOJ010000396.1 GCA_030531135.1 Sutterellaceae bacterium
TTCCACGACGCTTGACAAGGACAAGCCTCAGACTTCAGAGAGTTTGTTACGTTCGGGAGAGCCGCCATACGGCGCTGAGACGGCAGAGAATACGGCACCGACATGGTCGGTTGGGTGATGATAAAAAACGGCGTTTCCTATAGAGTTTCGTTCGCCAAAACTAACCACCCAAAGGAACACGCCGTGGCCGACACTGTAGCAGAAACTCGCTTTCGTCGCAGCATTGCAGACGAATATTTTCGACTCGCCTATCCCGGATACCGTTTAGGGATGTTTGAGACCAACTCCGGAACCGAGACCGCGCATCTTTACTTCCAACCGGTCAAGGACGCCGTTTGTCCTGAGTGCGGCAAGCATTGCAGTAAGAAACACAGCACCGTCAACCGCATCATTCGTTGTGCTCCCAGAGACGGCTTTTGTCGTGTGTTTCTTCATGTTCCCGTACGCCGAGTTCGTTGCGAGTGCGGCTGTCGTCGAATGGAAGCCATCTCCTGGCTCGATAGCCACGCTCGCATCAGCCATAAGCTCACTGCATTGATCCAGGCAGACTTGCGCGACGGCGACACCAACAGCACTGTCGCCAAACGCTACGGTGTCGACTGGTCTACTGTCAAACGATTGGATAAGGCGCAATTGGAACACTGCTTCTCTGAGATCGATATGCGTGGCGTCAAGCATCTGATCATGGATGAGTTCTCCATCCAAAAAGGGCATCGTTACGCCACTATCGTTATGGATGCCGATACCCACCGAGCTCTGTGGGTTTGCAAAGGCAAAAGCGGCAATGACGTTAAGGTTTTCTTCGAAGAGCTCAAAGCAAAGGGGCTGGCCGACCAGATCCTGTCCGTATCCATGGATATGAACGCCTGCTTTCCCGGTTTGGTCAAGCAGTATCTGCCCAATGCCCGCATCCTCTACGATCTGTTCCATGTCCTGCAAATGTTTACCCGTGATGTCTTGGTGGCGGCTAAGAAGCACTGTCAAGAAAGGGTCAATCAACAGCTTTCGCTTCTTGATCAGACCGCCAAGCAGGCTACTGCCGGCAATGATCCTTTGACTTCGGAAGTACGGCATAGACTTCGAGCCGAACTGAAGAACCAAAGAGCAATGCTGACATCCTCTCAGTGGGTGCTCGTCAAACCTCAAGACAACCTTGAGGCCGACGAGTTCGAGAAGTTGAGAACCCTTCGAGAAAACAACCAGCTTTTGGCCGACCTTTATCCGATTGCCGACCTGCTGCGCAATATCTGGAAAACCAAGGGTGCTGGCGAGGTTTCTCGTTTGGTCTTTGAAGTTCAACAGCTTTTGCTAACCATCGCACGTACTCATGACTTCGCGCCGGCACGTGCCTTTGCAAATATGCTCAAACGTCGCATAGACGGCATCCTCTATGCCGGGCTCTTCGGTTACGGTTCTTGCCCGCTTGAGGGCGCTAACAACGCTATTAAGGTCGTTAAGCGCGTGGCCTTTGGCTTTCGGGACTTCGAATACTTCAAACTCAAAATTTATGCTCGGCTCCCCGGTAAGAGACGCAATCCCTACAAGTTCCTAACCAGAAG
>JAUNOJ010000397.1 GCA_030531135.1 Sutterellaceae bacterium
TTCATTGGTGATGTGCGGAATCACCTGCACGGTCTTGCCGAGGTATTCGCCGCGACGTTCTTTTTCCAAAACGCGCTGATAGATCTGACCGGTCGTGAAGTTGTTGAAGCGATGCATCTTAGACGAGATGAAACGCTCGTAGTGACCCAAGTCCAAGTCGGTTTCTGCACCGTCTTCGGTCACGAACACTTCGCCGTGCTGAAACGGGCTCATCGTGCCCGGATCCACGTTAATGTACGGATCGAGCTTGATCATTGTCACCTTGAGACCGCGAGACTCAAGAATTGCCGCCAAAGAAGCGGCGGCGATGCCCTTACCCAAACTGGAGACAACGCCGCCTGTTACAAAGATGAATTTCGTCATTTGATTACACTCGATCGTATAAAGGCACGACAACCCCCAAAGCAACGCGCGATTGGTGTGCCGTGCGAATGTTATGAATCCAATGATTATAAATGAGCCTACGATCTTTTACCGAGAAAATCGCGAAACGAACACGATTTTCTCGGATAAAAAAGCTTTTTCGTCTTAATCGACGCTACCGCACCACACGCGCACCAAGAATGTCTCGATGGCGCCGTGGGCCTGAGGCAAATTCAATAGCGTATGCGGCGCTTGCGGCAACAGGACAATCGAGGCGTTGGCATTGTCTTTAAGGGCCTCGTGCGGATAACCGAAAGCCTTGGGATTGTCCAAGTAACCGTTACCCGTCCCGAAGAACTTATCCGTCAGACTCATCACCGCCAAGACGGGTTCGCCCTCGGTAAAAACGTTGCCCGGCGTCTCGACAAAGTAGTTTTCTTCGCAGCTCCACGAGAAAATCATCTTGCCCGATTCGGCAACGCCCGCGGCTTTGCCGTCAAAACGTGCGGCCGTCACCCCGCCTTCGGAGGTGCCGGCAACCACGTAACTGCCGTCAAACCAAGACATGCTTTGCAACTGTTTGGCGGCAAATGCCAATTCTTCCGAGCGCATCGCGTGAATGCGTTCGTAGTCGGCGCGTGCCACAGGCGACGAATAGGTCAGTCTGTCGGGCGTTTGCATGGAGTCGGGCACGACGCACGCCACGCCCAAGTGAGAAGCCAGCCACCGGGCAAGTTCCCGAATAGCGGGATTGACGCCGGAACTTCCGTGCGCAAACAAAACGGTTGGGCATTGAAAGCCCACATCTTTGTCTGCAATTTCCGAGGGCGTCGTTTCGACAAAACCGTCGCCGTCGGCTTCGGGCAGCGTCAAATAGGCCTTGTCCCACGTGGCAAAGAGCGTTTCGGGCGTGTGTTTGTCTACCGTGCCCGAGAGTTTTCCGGTCAATTCGATCGTCATCTTCGTCTCCTTAGAAGAAGGTTGCCACGACAACAAGCATCGTCAAATACCCCACCAAGCAGGGAATGACGGTACGCTTGATCATCGTCAAGGGATTGACCTTGGCAAAGCCTGCCACAATAATGATGACGCCTGCCACCGGGCTCATGGCGCGCAGCATTTCGCTAGCGGTATGCATCATGAGCATGATGGAGATGCCGTCGGAATTCAAGTGCTGAGCCACGTCCGGAATA
>JAUNOJ010000063.1 GCA_030531135.1 Sutterellaceae bacterium
GTGCCGTTGCTGCCGGTGCCCTTGCCGTGACTCCGAGCGTTTTTGCTGCCAATAAGTCCGTCAAGATTGCCGTCGGTGGTAAGGCGCTTTACTACTACCTTCCCATCTCGATTGCAGAACGCTTGGGCTACTTCAAAGACGAAGGGCTGGATGTTCAAATCATCGATTTTCAGGGAGGTTCGCGCTCGCTTCAAGCCGTGGTCGGCGGATCGGCCGATGTGGTCTCAGGTGCTTTTGAACACACCATTTCCATGCAGTCCAAGGGTCAGAGCATGAAGGCTTTCGTGCTTCAGGGCAGAGCCCCTCAGGTGGTGTTTGCCGTCAATAAAAAGACGATGCCCAACTTTAAGAGCCTCAAGGATCTTCGCGGCAAGAAGATCGGCGTGACGGCACCAGGTTCGAGCTCGCATGCTATCGCCAACTTTGTGCTCGGCACCGAAGGGATCAAACCCAACGAAGTTTCCTTTATCGGTGTGGGCGCTTCGTCTGCAGCGGTAGCCGCCATCCGTTCCGGTCAGATCGACGCATTCACCAATCTCGATCCGGTGATTGCCCAACTGCAAAAGGACGATTTGCTTACGATCGTGGCCGATACCCGCAAGATTGACGAAAGCGACAAACTTTTCGGCGGTCCCATGGTGGCGGGATGCCTTTACGCGCCGACGCGCTACATTGAAAAGAATCCCGACATCATTCAGGGACTTACCAATGCCGTTGTGCGTGCCGATCGTTGGTTGGCCAAAGCTACGCCTGAAGAGCTCGTGGCAACGGTGCCTGAAAGCTACTTCTTGGGTAACAAGGAAATTTATATCGAAGGGTTCTTGAAGAACCGTCCGGCGCTTTCTCCCGATGGCGCAATTCCCGACGAAGCTCCGGCGATTTCGATGAAGGCTTTGCAGGAAGTCAACGACAAGTTCGATGCTTCCAAGGTTGATCTCAAGGCCTGCTACACCAACGAATTTGTGCAGAAGGCCCACGCCAAGTATCCGGCCTAACGAAAAAACAATAAGAAAAACAAACAACCGACTCCGATTTAAAAATTCATGAGAAAGAAAAATGTCTCATCCGGCAATTGAACTGAAAAACGTGGCCTGTACCTTTGTGAGCGAAGACTCGGGAAAGCTCGCCAGCTACACGGCCGTCAAGGGGGTGAATTTCATCGTCAACGACGGTGAGTTTGTCAGCGTTGTGGGGCCGACAGGGTGCGGTAAGTCCACGCTTTTAAATATGAGCGCGGGGCTTTTGGAGCCCAGTGCCGGTTCGGTCACGATTTACGGCGATCCGTTGGTTGGGCTGAACCGTCGCGCGGGCTACATGTTTCAGGCCGACAGCCTCATGCCTTGGAAAAGCGCACTCGACAATGTGGCGGCGGGCCTCATTTTCGACGGTGTGAGCCAATCCGAAGCGCGCTCTCAAGCAAAAGAGTGGCTTGCACGCGTGGGCTTAAAAGGATTTGAAGACCGTTATCCGCATCACCTCTCGGGCGGCATGCGCAAGCGCGTCGCCATGGCGCAAACGCTCATTAAAGACCCCGACATCATTTTGATGGACGAGTCGTTTTCGGCGCTTGACATTCAAACGCGTCAGTTGATGGAAAACGAACTGTTGCGTTTGTGGCAGGCAAAAAGAAAGGCCGTACTGTTTATTACGCACGACTTGGATGAGGCTATTGCCATGAGCGATCGCGTGGTGGTGATGAGTGCCGGCCCCGAAAGCCACCCGATCGGAGAATTCATTATCGACTTGCCGCGTCCGCGCGACGTGAGCGAAGTGCGCGTGACACCGCGCTTTATCGAGTTGCATACGGCTATTTGGTCGGTGTTGCGCGAAGAAGTTTTAAAGGGCTACGCACAGCAGCAAAAAGGTTAAGAGCAAGTCTTTGTGTTAAGAATTCTTTGAAAGGTTTTTCAGTCATGAATGCGTTACAAAAAAATAAAACTTATCTCATCCGTCTGCGCGTGTGGCAGTTCGGGCTTTTGGCCGCCATTTTTGTGGTGTGGTGGGCGCTCACCAAACCGGGGCTGATTCCTGCTTTCGTGTTCGATTCGGATACGCAAGCGGCGTTTTTCTTCGGCGAACCCTTGGTGATTTTCTCCCGTATCTGGGATTGGTTTGTTGTGAATGCCGACATTTACGCTCATCTGTGGACGACGTTGGTTGAAACGGTGTTGGCTTTTGCCATTGGTACGATCACGGGCGGCGCAACGGGTATGTGGCTTGCCTTGTCGCCTTTTGCCGCCGCCGTGGCCGATCCTTTTATCAAGGGCTTGAATTCAATGCCGCGTGTGATTTTGGCGCCGATCTTTGCCGTGTGGTTCGGGCTCGGTATTGCCAGTAAGGTGGCATTGGGTGTGACGTTGGTGTTTTTTATCGTGTTCTTTAACGTTTATCAGGGTGTGCGCGAAGTCAATCCCAATGTGTTGGCTTCGGCTCGAATGCTCGGCGCCGACAAGCGTCAGCTTTTAAAGAACGTGTACCTGCCTTCTGCCATGAGTTGGGTGTTTTCTTCATTGCACACTTCGGTCGGTATGGCCTTTGTGGGTGCGGTTGTGGGCGAATATCTCGGTTCGAGCGAAGGTGTGGGCTATTTGATTTTGCAAGCCGAAGGCGTCTTTGATATCAATACCGTGATGGCAGGTATTTTGGTTTTGACCGCCTTTGCTCTGGTGCTCGATTGGATTGTGGGTGTGGTGGAAAAGCGCGCCATGCGCTGGCAGCCGCGTGCAGGATCGTCGACCACCTTAAAGGGCGGGAATATGTAAGAGCGAAAGATTTTAAGAAATTGCCGATCGGAGTCGGCAACTTTGGGCGGGGGTGTTTTCGGCACTCCCGCTTTTTTCGACTACAGATCGAATCGCAAACGCGCTTCTTTGTCGAGTGCGCGATAAACGCGATACTCCACCGGTGTGCGACCGAAGGAGAGCGATGTTCGCGCCAGGCGCAAAACCGACATGCCTTCGGGAGCCCCGAGTGTTGCGGCAAGGTTTCCGGCAATCGTCTCGCAGGTCACAAGACACTTTTGACTGGTGATGACGACGCCGCACTCGCGATCGTAAAACTTGTACAGAGAATCGTTGGTTTGGAAATGCGCCAAAAAGAGCGCCTCGGTCAATTTCGGAAAGAACTTGGGCGGCAAAAAGAGCTCGTCAATTGCGGTGATGATTTCGAGGGATTCCGCACTTCTGATCATGTGGCGAACGATGTGAATGAGTTCGTCGCCGACAGAGAGGTTGAGTGCCGAAGCGACTTCTTCGGTTGCCGGAACGCGATCGAATTTAAAGAGACGCCGAATATCGAATCGCGGTTGGTCGTCAACCTTTTCAAAGGGTTGAAATCGATTCCAATAGCCCGAGTTTTGAAAACTCTGCACAAAAGTGCCGACACCTTCTTTGCGTTGCAAGACCCCGTCGGCAACCAAGATGTCGACGGCGTGACGCAGTGTGCCGATCGATACCCCCGTTTGACGGGCTAATTCGCTTTCTACCGGAATTTTGTCGCCGGGCTTAAATTCGCCTGCGAGAATACGCTCGACAATGATGCGGTGCACTTGCAGATACAAGGGATTGCGACCGGCTGTTTTGTTGCCGGAAGATGCGTTGGCAGAAGGTAAAGTCATGGTATTTACCTTTTAAGGGGTACGAATCATATACATGATAAATGACTTTCCCCGAAAAGGCATTTGGAAATACGCGCGAAGGCGATAGACTTTGGAGTTATCGAAAACAATAAAAACAAAAGGCAACAACAATGCTTGACGTGGTTTTACATGCGGCTTCGGCCGTGATGGTTTTGGTGGCGGTGGCTGCTCTTGGCTACTGGGGCGGACACAAAGGGTGGTTTGATTCCAAAAGCCAACAGATGATTTCTCGAATCGTCAATATGGCGTTGCCCTTTTTTTTGTTTTATTCCGTGGTGTCCAAGTTCGGGCACGACGAGTTGATGGAGCTGCTCAAGCTTGCGTATTTGCCCTTTGTGACGGTGGGTATCAGTTTTGTGTTGTCTCTGATCCTTGCTCAGACGCCCTTGGTACGCAAAGAAGTCAAAGGGGTGTTTGTGGCGTGCTTTTCGGGTGCGACGGTGCTTTTTGTCGGTGTTCCCATGGGTATGGCCATGTGGGGCGAAGTCTCGATTCCCTACCTGTTGATTTACTTCGTGGCCAACTGTTTGTTTATCTGGACAATCGGGCTTTATAGCGTTCAGTGGGACGGCGTGAGGCGCCACGGGGGAGCGGCACCTCGGATCATTTCGATGAAAAGCGTAAAGATGCTCTTTAGCGGTCCTCTGATCGGCTTTTTGGGCGGGTTGCTCGTGGTGTTTTTGGCGATTCCGACGCCCGAGACCGTGATGATGGCCACGCGCATCATCGGCCAAATGGCGACACCCCTGGCACTCGTTTTTATCGGTTTGACGGTCTATCAGGTGGGATTTTCCAAGTTTGCACACTTGCCGCGTGAAATCTGGCTGATTTTATTGAGCTGCTTCGTTCTGCGTCCCTTGGCAATGTATCTGTGCTCGATGCCCTTGGAAATGGATCGCATGATGCGGCAGGTCTTTATTTTGGCTTCGGCCTTGCCCGTGAGTTCCATCATTGCCGTGATGGCCAGACATCATGGGGCCGACTCTGAATTCGTTTCCGAAGCCGTGGGGGTGACCACCGTCGGAATTTTGTTTGTGATGCCGATTTTGTTGGTGCTCGTGAACTTCATCTGATCTCAGATTCACGACATAACAAAACGCCGAAAGCTTGTTTTTGCTTTCGGCGTTTTTGTTGGAGGAGCGCAAACCTGAGAGGCTCGCGCTCGTGGATTGTGATGTCGATTACTTCATAATCGTCGGGATGACCTTGGTCCACAGTTCCAAGCTCTTGACGAAGTCGCTTTCCTTAACGTCGAAGGTAGCCGTGTGGTGGCCGCTCGGACGATCGGATCCCCACAGGAAGAAGGCAGCCTTGCCGCCGTGTTCCTGAACGCGACGCGCCAGAATCGTGGCGTCTTCGGAGCCGCCGAAGTTCAAGGGCTTGTCTACCACCGTCAAACCTTCCACTTCATGACCGCACTTGTTGAGGATGTCGACGAGTTCCTGATCGGCATTCAAGTCGACGGCTTCGCCCATCTTGCGGCATTCGTAAGACACGCCGAAACCGATGGAGATGCCTTGGCAGATGTTTTCAACCTGCTGGGCCATGTAGTTGTTGATATCGGCCGTTTCGCCGCGCACTTCAAGTTTCAACACGGCCTTGGAGGGAATAACGTTGCGACCTTCGCCGGCGATCAACTGACCGACGTTGATGCGCGTCATACCTTCGGAGTGGCGGGAAATGCCCAACATCTGAACCGTGGCGTTGGCAGCGGCTGCCAAGGCGTTGCGACCGTCCTGCGGGCAGGCACCGGCGTGAGCGGGCTTGCCGTTAAAGGTCACGTCGAACTTGGTCGTGCACAAGAACCCGTAGAGGTTGGTGGCGATTTCGCCCGACTTGGCGCTCATTGCCACGTGGGAAGCCAAGAAGTAGTCGGCATCGTCCACAATGCCGCTGGCGGCAACGCCTGCAGCGCCGCGTACGCCTTCTTCGGCGGGCTGGAAGACGATCTTGATTTTGCCGTTTAACTGATCCTTGTTATCCATCACCCAGTGAGCTACAGCCAAGCCCATGGACATGTGCGCGTCGTGGCCGCAAGCGTGCATCAGGCCGGGGTTCTTGGAAATAAAGCCTTCTTTGGCCGGGAGGTGGCTGTCGTCGGTGCATTCGTTCACCGGCACGCAGTCGATATCAAAGCGAATGGCCAACGTCGGACCGGGGCGGCCCGTATCCAAAACGGCAACGCAACCCGTGAGTTCTTCCATTTCGGTCAAAAGATCTTCGGACACGCCGTTTTTGCGAGCACGCTCAATACCGGCTTGAACCACTTTCATGTCGCGACCGAGACAAAAATCGGGATTGACGACCTTTTTGCCCAACAACACTTCATAGCCGTAGCCGCGAAGCGTGTTGACGATAAAAGCGTTGGTGGTGAATTCGGACCAGCCTTCTTCGGGGTTGGTGTGAAGTTGACGACGGATGTTGATCAACTGGTCCTTGTAAGCGCAAGCGCAAGTCATGGTTTCTCTCCTCGTAAAAGCTCGGTGGACTTTGCATCGGGCAAAGGCCGAGTCGAACTTTCGGTATTCTGAAAAATCGAACGACCTACCCCCAACGGCCGATCGAGATGTCGGTATCGGGGCAGGGAATTAAGGACGGTCGAACGACTCTATAACAGATCAATCATAAAACAGTCGCAAAATTTTGGTTGTGAAAAAACGAAAAAATTCGTGAAATCGGGGTAAAGCCTTGGTTTATCTCAAAACAAACATCCTTAGATCAAAATTCGTCGCGAGCTTTTCATTTCTTGCTCAAAAATTCTAGGATAATGCTTTGGTGGTATATACCAACGGTTGGGGAGCACTCTTTACTTTTCGGTACTCCGTCCGACTAATAAGTGTTTTCCCTTTAAGGATTGAAGGCCATGGCAGGCGATTTGCAAAGAGACGGCAGTAAGTTTTGCCGTTCGATTTTTGAAACGGTCCGCAAGATGACGACCGACGGTTTGGGTGTCACCCGTCAGGGGTATTCTCAAACGGAAAGCGACGTGCTCGACTACTTGAAGTCGATCGGCACCGAGTTGGGGATGGAAATTCATACCGACCTCGCAGGCAACGTGTGGATGACTTATCCGGGACAAAACCGCGAATTGCCCGCATTTGTTTCGGGCAGTCACGCCGACAGCGTCCCCGAAGGCGGCAACTACGACGGTTTGGCAGGCATTGTGGCCGCATTGGCCGTTGCTTGGTGGATGAAGAAAACGAATTTTGTGCCGTATCGCGACTATGTCGTATTGATGATGCGTTGCGAAGAATCGAGCTTTTTCGGCAAGGCCTATGTGGGTTCTTTGGCTTTGACGGGGCGCTTGACGCAAGACGATATCGCGTTGCGTCATCGTTCCGAAAACGTGACTTTGGGCGAATGCATTTCGGCTTGCGGTTTTAATCCCTCGGACTTGACGGCAGGCAAACCCTTGGTGGATTTGAAGTCCATTGCCGCTTTTGTGGAACTGCATATCGAACAAGGGCCGATGCTCGACAGTTCCGAAACGGAACGCGTCGGTATCGTTACAGGCATTCGCGGCAACATTCGTCACAAGCTCGTGAAGTGCATCGGTCAGACCGCACACTCGGGCGCCGTGGACAAGGCCTATCGCCATGACGCCGTGTTGGCCACGGCCGACTTGTTGCACCGTATGGATTTGAAGTGGGACGAGTGTTTGGCTGCAGGCGAAGATCTCGTCTTTACCGTGGGCGTTTTAAAGACGGCTGCTACATCTGCGATTTCGGTCATTCCGGGCGAAACGAGCTTTACGATCGATATGAGAAGCCTGAGCATGGACACGGTGGAGCGCTTCCATCAGACGCTCTTAAAAGAAGCCGACGAAGTGGCCAAGTCACGCGGCGTGCGTTTCGAGTTCGATAAGAAGCTTGTGACGCAATCGGCGCAGGTTGACGAAACTCTGAGTCAAAAGCTTGTTGCCGCGGCTCAAAAGGGCGGTCTGCCCGTGCGTCGCATCGCCAGCGGTGCCGGTCACGATACGGCCGTGATCGGCAATGCGGGCGTTCCGACGGCCATGATTTTTGTTGCCAACCAAAACGGTTCGCACAACCCCTATGAAGCCATGAAGTTGGAAGACTTTATGAAGGGTGCCGATTTGCTTTGGCATACGGTGGAGCATTTCGAAGAGCTCTGACCGAAAAAGATTTGCTCCGAGCGTGGGCTCGGGGCAAATGAAATAAAAAAAGAAAAACAAAACCGAAGAGAGAAGATTGACCATGCCTCAGAAGCAGGAAACCGTATCGGGAGTTCGCGTTTTAATCTACGATCGCTGTCCGTTATTTGCGCATGCTCTGGAAGAGTTGATTCAGACAATGCCCGGCTTTACGGTCGAAGGGGTTACATACGACATCAATCGTGTGGGAGCCTTGATCGCAGAGAAAAACATTAACTTTGTAATTCTCGATCTCGACACCGGAATGCAGTGCGTGCAGTTGTTGGAACAGATTAAAAGCGCTTGGTTGCCCGTACGTTGCGTGATGACCATCACCGACGGCAGACAGCCGCAGCTGATGGCGGCGATTCGTATGCAGGCCGACGGCTTTTTAACCAAGCTTTCGACAGCCGAACAGTTCGTGCAACAGATTCCCATGATTGCCCGAGGAGAGATGGTCATCAGCGACGCTTTGACCAATGCTTTGGCCACAACACTGAGAAACGTGCCGTATCCGGACGAGTCGCGCGATATCGGGCGACTGTCGCCGCGCGAAGTCGAAGTGCTTCAATGCATTGCCGAAGGCATGAGCAATCGTCAGATTTCGGAGCGTTTGGGTATTTCCGACGGCACCGTCAAAGTGCATGTCAAGCACGTGCTCAAAAAACTGGATTTTGCCACCCGCGTGGAGGCCGCGCTTTGGGCAAGCGAAAACGGGCATCGCTCCAAATCTTGGTCGAGCAATTAACTCATGAACAAGTCTCCGACGGCATTGGCAGGCGCCGGACTCACTAAGCCGAAATGGCGATAGGCCGCGGGCGTAGCGATACGTCCGCGGGTTGTTCTTTGAACGAAACCTTGCTGAATCAAGAAGGGTTCGACCACATCTTCCAACGTATCTCGATCTTCCCCGATCGCGCTTGCCAAATTGTCGATCCCCACGGGGCCGCCAGCG
>JAUNOJ010000398.1 GCA_030531135.1 Sutterellaceae bacterium
GTTTTGCAAACCGGCGGCAAAGAAAGCGGCCACAAAGATTAAGCCCACGGTGCTCGTCAAGATGCTGCCCATGCCCTTAAACATGGCAAACGAGAGATCGAAGGACTTCTTGACGTCGCGACGCACCACCACGTCGACCAAGAAGGCCAAAATCCAGGAAATGAACATGGCGGTGGCCACGTTCAAGGTCACCGTCTTGTAGACCATCTTGTTGAAGATCAACAGCAACACGAGCGGCAAAATCGGCAACACGGCGTAGATGGCAGGCAACTTTTCAAGTTCCTGGCGCTTGGTTTCAAGTTCGCTCAAGTCGGCCACTTCGCCCTTGTCTTTCTTATCGAAATACCACTGCACCACCACGTGGGCAACGGCCATGGCCAAAATCACGGGCACGGCCATCGGCAACTGATAGCGAACGAGGTATTCGATGGGATCCAAATGCACGAGTTCGGCGGCCATCACGGCCACACCCGAAGCAGGCGCATAGCCGATGGCCAAAACGCTTGCGACCACGGCAGCCGCTGCCAGACTCGAGCACCCCACGCGAATGATCAAGGGATAGACGGTCACGACCATCAGCATTGCCAAGCCTGCGGCAGAGGTAATCACCAACCCCAAGCAGTGCCCGAGAATAAAGACCGCTGCCAGAATCAGGTACGGGTTCTTAATGACGGACAAAGGCTTGGCGCAGACCGTCACGAAACGGTCGGACGCACCGATAGCCTGCATATAAGCGGCAAAACCGCCCGAAATCAAGATGATGAAACCGACGCCGGCGATTTGCGTGCGCGAAATGGCACGCAACAGTTCCAAGAAGTCGAAACCGACAAAACCCGTGGGCGTCGCGTTTTTAGGCAAAAACTGATCCACGCCGCCGATGACGGCCAAAATATTGAGGGCGAGCCCCGCCAACAGCAGCACCATATTGACCTGATACTTCTTGACAATGGCCCAACCGGTCAGAAACAAAATAACGATGCCGATCCATGGTAGAACGCTTTGCATCATTTCTCTCCTTTTTCAGATTGTTTTTTCGCAGTTTGTTCATGTCGGCCAAGCAAACCGGAGCAAACGGCGGATTTCTTTTTCGCAATAGCAACAAATTAGCACAAGGCATAAATGCCCGAACTAGGCAAATTTGCCTAGACACAAGAAAATTGTTTTCGTCGACTCATGCCTTTTGACTTTACAAAAGCGCCGTAAAGCCCTTTACAATCGGGCGATCGCGGTTTTTGGTTTTCTTTGACACAGGTGCGTATGCAAAACGCGTTTCTAAGTCTTCATCTTTCGATTCTTTTAGCGGGCACCACGGGCGTCTTCGGCAAACTCATCAACCTGAGTCCGATGATGATCGTGTGGTGGCGCGCACTCATTGCCGGACTTGTGCTCTATGCTCTTGTGCGCGCAAAAAACCTCTTTGAGAAGTGCAGTACCAAGGAAATCGTTAAGTATGTGCTCTTGGGCATCTTTTTGTCTTACCAGTGGATGCTTTTTTATGCGTCGATCAAAGCCTCCAACATCAGTGTGGGCGTGGTGACCTT
>JAUNOJ010000399.1 GCA_030531135.1 Sutterellaceae bacterium
AAGCTGGGCAAAAGATTCGGTAGTGTTAATGTTGGACATGTAAATTAAAAAAATTTAAAAATCTCACCCGACCGGAGAGCGCTTTTGAAATCTGTGGATGTCGATTTTTTCAAGCGTTTGCTGGGTGGTGTTTCAATCAAAATATACCCGCCGACTCCGGTTCGGCGGGCAATAAAGATATTATTTTAGCACGTTGTATTCGGTGCGGTCAGGCTTTTTTAGCCGTTTCCTGCCACCAATCGAGCACCTGATTGACCGTCTGATCGATGGTCAAATCGGAACTGTCGAGCACGTGTGCTTCTTTGTGCGGCACGCAAGGCGCCACGGCACGCTCTCGATCGCGACGGTCGCGTTCGATCAAATCGTGCGTAAGGTCGGTTAGATTAGCAGAAATTCCCTTTGCAATCAACTGTTTAAAACGACGATTGGCGCGCGATTCGGCCGAAGCCGTCAAGAAAACCTTCAAACCGGCATCGGGGAAAACGATGCTGGCCATGTCGCGCCCGTCGGCCACGAGCCCGGGGTAACGACGATAAGCGCGTTGAACGTCCAAAAGGGCGTCTCGCACTTCGGGGATGGCGGCGATGGTGCTTGCGGCCAAACCGACTTCTTCTTTGCGGATGGCGTCGGTAATGTCTTCGCCGTCCAAGTAAATCTTGTTGTCTCTGAAAATCGGCGCCATCGTGCGTGCGCAAGCCTCGCAGGCGGCAACGTCCTTGAGATCGATCCCCTTTTTCAGGCTCACCAAAGCGGCGATGCGATACAGTGCGCCGCTATCGAGATAGTGCCAGCCGAGTTTTTGCGCAACCAATGTGGCTATCGTACCCTTGCCGCTTGCCGTCGGACCGTCGATGGCGATGACGTCGATTTTTTCGTTCATAGGATGTTTTTCCGTTTAAAATTTTTCAAGACGATTTTTTGAGTTTACGCCGACGGCTCTATTTTTCGCAACGCAGGCTTTCGAGCAACTCAAAGTATGTCGGGAAGGTCTTGGCCGTGCAGTCGGGATCGAGAATCGTGACATTGACGCCGGCCACCGCTGCCAAAGACAGACTCATGGCCATGCGATGGTCGTCATACGTTTCGATTTCGGCGTCCGTGGGCTTGTCGCCCGGCTTGTGAATGCACAACCAATCGGTGCCTTCTTCGACAATCGCTCCGAACTTATTCATTTCGGTGGCCAAAGCCGTCAAGCGATCGGTTTCCTTAACGCGCCAGGAGCCGATGCCGGTCAATCGAATCGGGCCTTCGGTCACAAGCGCCATCGGCACAAAGGTCATGGCCGCATCGGGAATCGCATTGCAATCGAGTTCGAGTCCGATCAAGGGTTGCCCTTCTTTTCTCGAGACCGTGATGGAGTCTTGCGTCATTTCGACCGTCGCACCCATTTCGCTCAAATATTGCGCAAAGCCCACGTCGCCTTGAATGGAGTTTTTGCCCACGCCCAAAACCGTGACGGGGCCGCCCGTCATGGCGCCCAATGCCAAGAAGTAGCTTGCGCCCGAAGCATCGGCTTCGACGCGATAGTCGCCCGGCGT
>JAUNOJ010000400.1 GCA_030531135.1 Sutterellaceae bacterium
GCCCGGAGTTTTGAACGAAGACCCGGAAGTCATGGCAAAGCTTGCTTTGGCTAAGAAGTATGGTCGTCCTATTGACGGTCATGCACCGCAAGTTTACGGAGAGGAACTCAAGCGCTACGCCGAGCACGGCATTTCGACCGACCACGAATGCGCAACGGTTGAAGAAGTCAAAGACAGAATTGCCTGCGGTATGAAAGTGAGCTTACGTCACGGGTCGGCCGCCAAAAATCTGGACACCCTGATTGATGCAGTGACAGACGAGACGGCAGAGCACTGCATGTTCTGTTGTGACGACGTTAATGCCGCCGAAGTTTTCCATGACGGTCATATGCAACGTCATTTGCGCTTGGCGGTAGCTCGCGGCATCGATCCCATGCGTGCCGTGCAAATGGCAACGATTAACAGTGCCCGCCACTACGGCTTGACGGATGCGGGCTCCATCGAAAAAGGCAAAAACGCCGATTTTGCAGTGGTCGACAATCTCAAAGACTTTAACATCACGCAAACTTGGCTTTGGGGGCAGAAGGTGGCGCAAGACGGTCAGTTGTTGGTGGACTTTAACGAAGGCCGTATCCCAAAAAGCGTTCTTTCAAGCGTTCGCATTGCACCCATGACCGAAAAGGATTTTGACATTGCGCTGCCCTCAGGCAAAGCACGCGTCATGCACGTCATTGCCAAAGAGCTTTTGACCGATGAAGAGATCGTGGAATTGAAAACGACCGACGGACTTTTCGATGCCAAAGCCAATCCCGGCTACGCTACGATTGCCGTGATCGAGCGCCACAATGCCACAGGCAATGTCGGTTTGGGCATTGTCTCCGGTTACGTCAAAGCAAACACCGTGATGAACGGCGCCGTGGCAACCACCATTGCACACGACAGCCACAACATTGTCGCGATCGGCGACAGTAACCGCGACATGCTCATTGCCGTTAAGGAACTTGAACGCATGGGCGGCGGCATGGTGCTGGTCAAAGACGGAAAAGTTGCCGCAAGCCTGAAGCTTGAGGTGGCAGGCTTAATGAGTAAGGAACCGGCCGAAGTCTTTATTCCGAAGCAGGTAGCATTTCACAAAAAAGCGCGAGAGCTCTTTGACATTGTCGAAGGCGTCGATCCGGTGATGACCTTATCCTTCTTGGCGCTACCCGTGATTCCTGCACTGCGTGTGACGGATATGGGATTGTTTGACGTCAGAAAGTTTGAGCCCGTCTCGGTTGCTATCGATTCTTGAGGATTGATAAACACGCAGGAAATTTTCGTTCAATTTCTTGCGCGTTTGCGCTCATTCATGTCCTGAAGATCTCTACCAAGCGGATCGTTTTTGGCGAGCATTTCGATATCATCGGCCAATTGCAACGCAAAGAGCACGCGCAAATACGCCCCCATCGACACAGTCGGATCGCCTTTTTCGACTTTTCCGACCGTCACGCGAGAGCACTGTGCACGTTCGGCGACCAGATCCATTGTGATGTTCCTTCTTAAGCGTGCAATGCGAATCTGCTCACCCACGAGTTGCAACTTCGCGGCAAGCTTTCT
>JAUNOJ010000064.1 GCA_030531135.1 Sutterellaceae bacterium
GTCAACGGTTTGGCGCGTCAAAAGCTTTCCATGCTTAACCCTGACGAAACTCACATTTGGGCTGCACCTTTGGGCGGTCGCACGCATCGCGATGCTGTCGGTCAAACCTCCGAAGTGCATTCCACCTTGTATGGCGCCCTCTTTGGTGCATCGTTTAGCCCGACGACCGACTGGACGATCGGCGGACAAATTGCCGTCTATGAACGAAAAGATAAGGCTGACGGCGCCTTTGAAGCCGACAGCACCGGTTTCGAATTGGGGGCACACGCCGTTTGGAACTCCGACACTCTGACGGGACTCTACGCCATGGGGCAAGTGTCTCTGGGCTTTGCCGATACAGAGCATGATCGTCAAACGTCGTTGGACGGGACGCTTTCAAGTGACTGGACGGAATTTGGGGCAAGCGTCTGGGCACAAACCGGTTGGCAATTTGAGACCGAATTCGGCAATATCGGCCCGTTTGTCGGTCTGGAATATAACAGCGTGCACCGCCCGAGCATAGACGAATCGAGCACTTCGGCGCAAGCCTTACACGTCGGCGGCCAAACAATTGATGACGTCTCCGCTTATTTGGGGCTTGAATTCAATCGCCGCACACGCAGCGACACTTTGGACTTTGCCCTGTCGGCGCAAGCCTTTTGGCGACATAGCTTCACCGACGAAACGATTCGCACCGATGCGGCTATGGCAAGTTATCGCTCTGCCGACGTCACGAGCGTGATCGAGCGCCAAGGCGCCGACTCGATTCATCTCGGCGCCAGTGCTCAAATGCAAAATAAAGAAGGCTTATCGGTCACATTCTCCCTATCTGCCGAAGGCAACGTGCACTACAACGCTTTGCTCGGATCCGTCTTCCTGCAAAAGCGTTTCTGACCTCCAAGTGGAAACGGCCGGCGTCATCGACGTCGACCGTTTCGTGCTTTCGGATTTGTCTAGCTTACTACTCGCGTTTCACAATGGGCGCCGCATCACGCAAACGCAGCACGCAGTGGTAAACCACCAAGAGTGCCAACACGATCAAGGCAACGGCCACGACAAACTGAAGACCGTGCACCATCCAAACGAAGGTGCCGTTGGCAACGGCGCCGAAAATCTTGATGATTTGCTGCACCAAAGCGGTCATCGTCACCACAAACATGATGGTCATGGGTGCGTAGAGCATCCAGCCTTTGCGACCGGTAGACTTCAAAAACACGGCCAAGCCCGTCAACACCAAAGCGGAAAGCAATTGGTTGGCCGAACCGAACAAGGGCCACACGCTCATGTAGCCTGCAATACAAAGCGCATAACCGCACATCAGCGTTAAAACGGTTGCCACGACCGTGTTGCTAAAGAACTTCTGAACGGCCGTCTTTTCTTGGCCGGCAGGCGGCACGAAAAGTTCCTGCAAGCTCATTCTGCCGATACGCGCCACAGCGTCCACGGACGTCAAGGCCAAAGCCGAAACGCACATCGTCAGGATGCAAGCCGAGATGTTTTGCGGAATGCCGAAGATTTCGGTCAAAAACGACGCCACCGAGTTGGAGAAAGTCTGGAAAGGAGTGCCAGCGGGCAACACGCCGCCTTGCGCGGCGGCACACACCACGATCAAGGCCACCACGCCCAAAACGACTTCGACGCACATGGAGCCGTAACCCACCAAACGCATGTCCTTTTCATTGGAAATCATCTTGGAAGACGTTCCCGAGCTCACCAAAGAATGGAACCCCGAAACGGCGCCGCAAGCGATCGTCACAAACAGAATCGGGAACAAATCCAGGTTCTTGACGGTAAAGCCCGTAAAGGCCGGCATATTGATATCGGGATTCTGGATGCAAACGCCGATGGCTGCCCCCAAAATCATGCCGATCAACAAGAACATCGAAAGATAGTCACGCGGCTGCTTCAAAAGCCACATGGGCATAACGGAGGCGGCAAACAAGTAGGCAAAGACCACATAGCGCCAGGTCAGTGCATCGGCATAAACCGGGAACTGAATGCCCACAGCCAGCATCAAGACCATCAAAACGATACCGACGGCCAACTGCACGCCCGAAGACGGCTTGACGTACTTTAAGTACAGACCGAAGAGCACGGCCACAAACATGTACAAAAGCGAAATGGAAGCGGCCGCCGCATTGGGCATCAACAATTCGCCCGACTTGCCGAAGCCGTTAAAGGTGTTGGCCACCATATCGCAAAATGCGGCAATCACCAACAAGGTAAAGAGCCAGCAGAAAAGCAAAAAGAGCTGACGTCCCGTGCGCCCCACATAATCTTCGATGATCATGCCGATGGACTTGCCGCCGTTTTTCACCGAAGCGTACAAAGCCGTAAAGTCCTGCACGGCGCCGAAAAACACGCCCCCGATCAACATCCAGAGCAAGGCCGGAAGCCAACCGAACATCGCGGCGATAATGGGGCCGGTGACGGGGCCCGCGCCCGTAATCGAGGTGAATTGGTGTGCAAACACCGTCCAGCGCGAAGCCGGTGCATAGTCTCCCCCTTTGCCGCTCATCGCCGGGGTCGGGCGATTGGGGTCGATCCCCCAGCACTTTTCCAGCCACTTGGCATAGCCGAAGTAGCCGATCAAAAGGACAACGATTGCAATGAGCATGATCCCTAAACCGGTCATCTCATGAACTCCCATAATTGTTGTTATTCTGATTGGAGTCGAAAAATCTCGATCCACTACCTGATTACTTATCGTACCGATCCCGAGCGGGAAGCGATTCGGCGAAACTGCCTAGTCAATTGGGTTTTGGGCAAGACTTGTGCGCGTTATCCGATCCAAAACCCGTTTTTTCAGTTAGAGTGTCGGAAATATGTTTCGAAGTTTTCATTACCCTCCCGAAATTGTTTTATGTTCACACCTCTACCCGATCCCCTTAGACCGGCCGCCATCGGCACCGTTGTCTTAGGTCCGAGTCCGATAAAAGTATTGGCAAGTTTGATGCCTGCCGACACTGAAGAACTTTTGGATGAGGCCGACAAGTTTGCCGCCGCCCCCGTCGATATCTTCGAGTGGCGCGCCGACTATTTTCAAACGCTCACTCACGCAACGCTTATCTCGGCGGGCGCCGCGCTTCAAGGCAATACGGCCAAGCCCGTGCTCTGGACATTGCGAACCGATCGCGAAGGCGGGCTTTTTGCGGGCGATGACGACAAATATCTTGAAACCGTCGACTACATCGCCAAAATCGGGCTTTTCGACGCTATGGACATCGAGTTGGAGCGCGGCGACGTGGCGCCGATCGTCGAAGCGGCACACAAAACCAATACGACGGTGGTGATGAGCTATCACAACTTCGAGGCGACGCCGGCAATCGACACAATCATGGAAAAGTTTGAAAAAATGGCCTGTGCCGGCGCCGATGTCTTGAAAATTGCGCTGATGCCGACAACGCCCGAAGATGTTTTGACCCTCATGCAGGCCACGCTTTTGGCGCGCCGCACTTATGATGTGCCTGTTTTATCCATGAGCATGGGAGCTGCCGGCCAAGCCACACGCATCTTGGGAAGTCTTTACGGGTCATGCGCTACCTTTGCGAGCCTATCGAAAGCTTCGGCTCCGGGACAAGTGAGCGCACAAACGTTGGGCGAATATCTCAAAGCGTTTGCCGTTTGATGCTTTGATACCTCTTTAGAGATATAAAGGATGCGATCGAAATTTCGGTTTCGGTCGCTACTTTATTTCTGCATACGGCAAAACGTAAATTCCCAAGAGACTTTGACGCAAAACAGCCTCAGAGTGACGTCTACGATTCGGTACGCGCCCCCATCGGCCGAACTACCTATAATTCGGGAGAGCTTTTTTCGGCAGTCTCAAGCGTGCAAAACAACGCAAGCGCCGAAAACGGATTTTTTGGAGAGAGATAACAATGACGCTTCAGACTTATTCCTTTGCCTACGGTCGCGGTGAAAAAGAATTCACGATCGACAACGACAAAGTCATCAAGGAAGTTCGCACCGAAGACTTCCCGCCCATGACCGACATTCGTCAGGGGGTTTTGGATGCGATTCGCAATCCCATCGGGTGCGAGTCGATCGAAAAGATCATTAAACCGGGCGACACCGTCGCATTTATCTGCAACGATCCGACGCGTGTGGCCAACAGCTTTGACTTCATGCCGGTGTTGGTTGAAGAAATGAATCGTTTGGGCGTCAAAGACGAAGATATGTCGATTGTCTTTGCTCTGGGCACGCACCGCGACATGACTAAGGAAGAAATTGCCGAAGCCGTAGGCGCAGACGTCGCCCGTCGTTTAAAGACCTTCAACTCCACCTGCACGGTCCAAGAAGATTTCGAATACTTCGGTGATACGAGCCGCGGTACGCCCGTGTGGATCAACAAGCACCTGTGCCATGTGGATCACGTCATCATGACGGGCTCGATCGTGCATCACTACTTCTCGGGCTACGGCGGCGGTCGCAAGGCTATTTTGCCGGGGTGCGCCGCCATGGAAACTGTGCGTAAGAACCACAGCTGGATGTTGGATGACAATGCCGCTTTGGGCCGCACGATCGGCAACCCCTGCTACGAAGACCAGATGGAAGGCGTGGCGCTTTTTGCCAAAGGCCGTTCGCTTTTCCTCTTTAATGCCGTTTTAAATGCGCACCACCAGTTCCTGCGCATGTTTGCCGGCAACTACATTACCGCGCATCAAGAAGCTTGCAAGTTCGTCGATCGTGTCTACGGTTGCGTTATTCCCAAGAAGGCCGATTTGGTGATCGCCTCCTGCGGCGGTTTTCCCAAGGACATCAACGTCTATCAGATGCAAAAGACGATGGACAACACCATGTGTGCCGTGCGCAAAGACGGTGTGGTGATTTTGCTCGCCGACTGCGAAGAAGGTTCGGGCTCCAAGGTTCTCGAAGAAACCTTCAAGCGTCTGAAGACTGCCGAAGAAATCAAGGCCGAACTCGAAAACAATTTCCGCATCGGTGCCAACAAGGCCTTTGCCGTCTCGCGCCCGCAATCGCATGCCCGCTACATTTTGGTAACGTCTTTGGATCGAGAATTGGCTGCCACGATGCACTTTAAGGGAGCAGTTGACACTGTCGCAGAAGCTTTGGAAATCGCCAAACAGTATGTGGGCGACAATCCCGACATCATTCTCATGCCCGAAGGCAGCCTCACGGTGCCGCGCGTGGAAGAATAGTCGCTCTTGCGCCAAGCTTTGAGTTTGGGTTCTCAAAGCCGTTGAGCCGCAAAAACATGTGTAAAAGCCATAAAGCTTTTGCCGTTTTTGCGGCTTATTTATCGCAGGAGTCTGCCGAATTGTCTCAAATCGATCGATGAGGCCGCGCATCCTTTCCCGTGCGTGCTACCCTTTTGCAAAGAATAACTTTCAAGTCTCTTTTTGTTATGAGCACCACTACTCCTTGCATTCGATTCGACACCGAGCGCGACCGCCGTATCGGTCTGCCCGAAGCCGTTTTTTGCGAAGGCAAACCGTTGCGCGCGCTCCATACGCTCTTGGAGCGCTTTGCCGCAGACAAAAGTCATCCGATTCTTTTTACACGTTTGGCCGATGAGATTTTCAGCGCCTTGCCCGAATCGCTCAGAAACGCCTACGATTACGACCCGGTAAGTCGCACGGCCTTTAACGCCAAGATGCCCGCACACCCGAACGGAAACGTAGCAGTGGTGAGTGCCGGCACCGCCGACGGTGCCGTTGCTCGAGAAGTATCTCGCACCTTGGAATACCTGGGGTGGAAAGCCGAGCGTTTCGAAGACTGCGGCGTAGCCGGTCTTTGGCGCATTCAAGCCGCCATTGACGACATCAACAAAGCCGATTGCGTGGTGGTGATTGCCGGACTTGATGCGGCATTGGCAAGCGTCCTCGGAGGTTTGACGGACAAACCCATTTTTGCCGTACCGACTTCGGTAGGCTACGGCGTTGCTCAGCACGGTATGACGGCAATGAGCTCCATGCTGGCTTCTTGTGCGCCGGGTATCGCCGTCATGAATATCGACAACGGCTACGGAGCAGCCTGCGCTGCCGCACGCGTTTTGCGTGCTATTTATAAGGAAACGACACATGCCTAACGTGACCGATCGACCGATCCTGACAGTGAGAATTCACGCGGGACTCAATGCCGACAGTTTCTTAGCCGGTCTTTTGGCCGTGACGGGCGCGACGAAATTCATGTCGGCCCAAGACTTTTTGGAATCCAAATTCCCGGGAACCGCTTCCAAGCTCTTTTTTGAGTCCGTTTCGGTGCAGCATATCGCCGGCTTTGCCTGCCGTTTCGAAACGCCGCACGAGCACGCCCATCGCACGCCCGCCGACATCGAGGCGATTTACACCAAGAGCAACTTGTCGGAGGCCGCTCGCGACTTGGCCAAGCAAATTTGGCTCACCGTCTCTGCTGCCGAAGCGCGCGTACACGGCGTGACGATCGACAAAGTGCATTTCCACGAAGTCGGTCGCATGAGCAATATTTTGGCCGTGGGGCTTATTGCCGAACTTTTTGCCGCCATGAATCCCGCACAGTTTGTAGTCTCCCCCGTTCCGATGGGAGACGGCGTCGTGAAATGCGCCCACGGTCTGGTTCCCAATCCGGCACCGGCCACCTTGGCAATGATGGACGGCGTTGCCGTGCGTTCCTATACGGGTACGGGAGAAGCGGTGACGCCCACGGGACTGGCCGTGATTTTGGGGTTGGGCGCCACTTTCGGCGGTTGGCCCGAAATGACCGTCACCAAGCACGTCACGACCTTTGTCGCAGGCAAGTTCTTTGAAAACACTGCCAACGGGACGATTTTTGCCTTGGGTTCTGCGCTCTAAGAAAGATCGGTTCAAAAAATTTTCGGCCGCCGACTCGTGAGAAATCGGCGGCCGTTTATTTTGCGTTGGGTATCCGGTTAGAAAGGCAGTTCCAACGTCGGATCCACACTCTTTAAGAATTCACCAAAGCGCGTCTTGATGCGCTCCAAAGCTTCGGGGGTGTCGCCCTCGATACGCAACACCACAACGGGCGTAGTATTTGAAGATCGTGCCAGAGCAAAGCCGTCCTTAAACTCCACACGCAGCCCGTCGATCAAAATCACGTCTTCGGCGTCGTCAAATTTGGCAGCAGCACGAATCTTTTCCACAAAGCGCTTGTTTTCGCCTTCCTTCATCTGAATCTGAAGTTCGGGCGTGTTGACCGCTGTCGGCAAACTGTCGAGCACTTCCGAAGGATTGCTGCTGCGGCTCACGATTTCCAACAAGCGGGCGCCCGCATAAAGACCGTCGTCAAAGCCCGGCCAACGACCGTCGTTAAAGAATAAGTGGCCGCTCATTTCGCCGGCAAAGGGCGCGCCCGTTTCGCGCAAGCGGGCCTTGACCAACGAGTGTCCCGTGGCACTGATCGTGGGCACGCCGCCATGCTCGCGAATCCAAGGCACCAAAGCACGCGTACACTTGACGTCGTAGATGATTTGGCTGCCCGGATTCTTTTCAAGGATGTCGGCGGCAAAGAGCATCATCTGGCGGTCGGGGTAGATGATGTTGCCGGCCTTGGTGACCACACCCAATCGGTCCCCGTCGCCATCAAAGGCCAGGCCCAATTCTGCGTCGGTCGTCTTCACGCGTTCGATCAAATCGGCCAAGTTGGCAGGCTTGCTCGGATCGGGATGATGATTGGGGAAATTGCCGTCAATGTCAAAATAAAGTTCGTCGACTTGTGCACCTAAGCCTTTGAAGAGACGTTCGGCCGTGGGCCCGGTAACGCCGTTGCCGCAGTCGACGGCCACTTTCATACCGCGGGCGAGCTTCACGTCGGAAGTGATTTTTTCAAGGTAAGCCGGCAATACGTCGACTTTTTCCACCGTGCCCGGCACCTGAGCTCTGATAGCCTTACCCGCTTCGATCGCATCGGCAATGCCCGCAATCGTTTCGCCGAAAAGCGTCAAGCCGCCCAACATCATCTTCAAGCCGTTGTATTCGCTCGGATTGTGTGAGCCCGTCACGGCTACGCCCGAACCGTTGTCAAAGTATTTCGTTGCAAAGTACAAAACGGGGGTAGGCACCATGCCGATGTCTTTGACATCGACCCCGGTGCTTACAATCCCTTCAATCAAAGCTTGGGAAAGCGCCGGCCCCGACAAGCGTCCGTCACGCCCCACGCACATCGAAGCAATGCCTTTTTCGGCCGCCCACGTGCCCAATACCTCGCCGACAGCACGCGCCACGTCTTCGGTGAGCGTCTCTCCGACGATGCCGCGAATGTCATAAGCCTTGAAAATCGAGCGATCCAACTGCATTGTTTTTGTTCTCCTCAAAAAATGCGTTTGCGCCCGAAAAAATGTTTTCGGGCGTGCAATTGAGCCCAATTGTATCGGCTTGCCGAAGCAAAGTCGCCTGTTGCAAAAGACGGTAACCACTTTGCTTCGCTTATTTCGTACGACAAAAACCCCAGAAATCGTTAGAAAAGGCAAAACTTCTGCCAAAAATCGGACAAAAACGAAGGCAAGGCGCTAAACTAATGTGTCTTGAATTTTTTATTGTCGGTGCGTGCCGTCTTTTGAGAAAAAAGATATCGCGAACCGATGTGTCATACGAAAACATACGGAGTACCCATGCGTACCGTTTACTGTGG
>JAUNOJ010000065.1 GCA_030531135.1 Sutterellaceae bacterium
CGGCAAAGCGCTTGTTGGGATAAGACGCCACGGTAAAGCTTGCCTTCTGGCCGTCTTTGACTTGCCCCACGTCGGCTTCGTCCACGTCGACTTGAAGTTCAAGTTCTCGCAAATCGGTTGCCACCGTCAGCAATTCCACCGCCTGTAAACTCGCCGCCACGGCGTAGCCGGGTTCAACGGAACGCGCCAAGACGACACCGTCCACCGGGCTTTTGATCGAGGCCTTTTCCAAATCGGTTTGCGTGGTTTCAACCGAAGCTTGTGCATTTTCGATGCTGGCCTTAGCAGACAAAACGCCTGCTTGAGCCTTTAAAACGGTAGCTCGCTGCACGTCCAATTCGGTTCGGGAGGGGAGTTTTCCGTTACTGGCCTTGTTCAATTCTTCGTAGCGCGCCATTTTGGCCTTGGCTTCGACTTCGGTAGCTTGCGCTTCAGCCAAAGCAGCTTTGGCACTGGCCAGGGTTGCCTTAGCCTGATTGAGCTTGGCTTTGAGGTTGGCGTCGTCCAACTCGATTAACACGTCACCGGCTTTGACCTGACTGTTGACGTCAACGTTAACCTTGCGCACGATGCCCGAGAGTTCCGAACCGATGCTCACGGTGCGCACCGGATTTAACGTGCCGTTGGCCGTCACCGTCACTTCCAAGTCTCCCTTAGTCATTGCCACGGTGCGATACGTCGGAACGTTGTTTTGCGAGGCAAAGCCGAAATACCACACGCCGCCCCCGACAACAGCAAGTGCGACCAAAGCGGCGATGCTGCGCTTGATGAGCGAAGGCTTGTTGCCTTTGTGCAAATCTTCTTTCGTTAAGACTTTCTTTTCCGTCATGATTGTCTCTCTAATTTTTTGGAATTCGGTTTACTTTCAGGCTTGCCCGCTTATTTGCGGCTTGGTGTCTTCGTCGAGCGGAGGCATCCAACCGCCACCCAGTGCGCGATACAAATCGATTAAGCCGGTCGCCAAATCGGCCTTGTTGCTCTGCCAGCTTTCGCGTGCCGAAAACAAACTTCTCTGAGTATTGAGAACCGTTTGGTAGTCAGTCAAGCCCGCGCGATACTGTTGCATAGCGAGTTCGGCGGCAGACTCCGCTGCAATAAGTGCGGCCTGCAGTGCGGCCTCTCGACGCTGGGAGACCGAAATCATGGTGAGCGAATTTTCGGTTTCTTCCAACGCTTTCAAAAGAGTGGCACTGTAATCGGCTCTTGCCTTATCCAAGTTTGCCAATTGCTGCTCGGTGGCAGTGACTTGCTGACCCCAATTAAAAATCGGCATCGAAAGTGCGCCGATCAACGCGGCAATGCCGGTCCCCGAAGCACCCAATGCGCCGATCGTGGCAGCTTGCGTACCCAAGTTGCCGGTAATGCTCAGTGTCGGAAACCACTGCGAGCGCGCTTCATAAACGCGGTCGGACACTGCCGACAGGCTCAATTCGGCCGCACGCATGTCGGGACGATTTTTCAACGTTTGTGCCGGAACGCTCACGGCCAAGGACATGGGAGCTGCGGGCACCGTTGTCGTTTCTGCGACTTTCAACGTTTCGGCAGCCTGCCCCGTCAAACGCGCCAAGGCATTGCGATATTGCACGATGGACAGATCAATGAGCGGAATGGCGGCACGCGCCGTTTCGACGTTACTCACTGCCTGCTCGACTTCGGTCGAGTCGCTCAAACCGGCTTCGTAATTCCACTTGGCGATTTCGTGTGCCTGCTGATAGTTTTCCAACGTCATTTGCGCGATGCGTTTTTTAACGTATGCCAAACGCAGATTCACATAGTTTTGCGCGACTTCGCTTGCCACCGTAATACGCGTATCTTCCAGAGTCATGGCACTGGCCATGGCTTCATAGTTGGCAGCGCGCTGTGCGGCAATGTTGCCGCCTGCCAGCGAAATCGACCAACTCAATTGGCCTTGAGCCTGATAGCTTTCGGTGTCGGTATTGTTTCTGCGAGAGCCCGAGCCCTGCGCCGACAATCCCAATGTGGGAAAGAGCGCAGCGGTGGCGTCATCGGCCAAAGCTGCGGCACTGCGCAAGTTGGCGCGTGCCGTCAAGATATCGGTATTGGCCTCATAGGCTTTCGTCAAAAGCGCTTGAAGCTCTTCATTGTCCCAAGCCTGCCACCAGTTGCGATTGGCTTCGAGCGTTGCCGCCGTCAGTTGAGGCATGGTGCTCGACCATTCTTGGGGCGTCATCTCGTTTTGAGCTGCCAGCCACTCGGTGTTACTCGCGCAGCCGCTTAAAACCAAAGCGCCGATCACCGCAACCAATGCGGGTTTGATCATTGAAATTTTTGCCGTTTTCTTTTTCATTTTTCTTGTCCCCAAATCGAAGGTTTTGGGAAGATATGTCGTAGACGGTTTTATCGGTTCCAAAGTGTCGAACAATAACCGAAAATCCGAATGTTTTCGGCCTTTGTCTCGAGTCTTTCCATCGCTTCTTTGCAATACGAATTTTTGCCAAACTTTCTGAAAAGTTGATGATTGCGAGTGTAAAGGAATGCAAAGACATGTTTTCCTTTCGAAACAGATTGAGCAACCCGTCTCGCTTTGTGCCATCATTACTCTACAAAATTGCCGTAAAATCTCGCGCCACCATCCTAAATTTACGAGTTAGTTAAGTTTATGTACACACGCCCACCGAAAATTCTCATCATTGACGACGACGTTGAGTTGGTTACGCTCTTGGTCGACTATCTGACGCTGGAAAATTTCGAAGTCAAACCCGCGCACACCGGACTGGAAGGTCTCACCGCCATGGGACGCGAAGACTTCGACTTGGTGGTGCTTGACGTAATGATGCCCGGAATGTCGGGCACTGAAACGCTTTCCAAGATTCGCGAACGTTGGAAGACACCCGTCTTGATGCTCACCGCCCGAGGCGACCCCGTCGATCGCATATTAGGTCTGGAGCTCGGTGCGGACGACTATGTTCCCAAACCCTGTTCGCCCAGAGAATTGGTTGCCCGCATGCGCGCCATTTTGCGCCGCACGTCTTCGGGCGACAATTCCGGCCCAGTGCAAGTCGGCAAATTGAGCATTGACTTGGCTCAACGTCGCGTCACTTTTGACGGTGCGCCTATTACGCTCACCGGCACCGAGCTTTCCTTAATCGAAATGCTTGCCAGAAGCGTGGGCAAACCCGTTGCCAAGGCTGACATTTATCCGCGCATTTTGGGACGTCCCATGGGACGATACGATCGTGCGATCGACGTACACATCAGCTCGATTCGCCATAAGCTGTCTGAGGCTGCCGGCACGCAAATCACCATTGAAAGCGTGCGCGGCGTGGGCTATCAAATGGTGACCCATTCGATGGCCGATTAACCGATTTTTTGGGGAGCACTGCGCACGGCACTTTGCTCCCTTTCTTTTGAGTTATTTCTTTATGAGCGTCAATTTGCGCGTCAGCGGCATTTTTTGGAAATTTTTTGCGGGCTTTTGGGTCACGATCATTGTCGTGACGGGCTTGGCCTGGACCATCAGCGCCGACTGGCAGGAGGTACCGCAAAACTACGGCTCGATCGAGCGCGGCCCCGGCGCGGCGAAAGCCGTCAGCACGGCTGTGGGCATGATTCGTTGGGGCGGACAGGAAGCACTTGTCAATTGGCTCAAAGACCCCGAACTCAATCGTCGTCCCGAAGTCTTTGTCGTCGATCGTAACGGCAATGAAATCACAGGAAGAAAAATCCCCGATTCCGCCATTCAGGAATTGGCCGAAAGTACTGCCCGCGTTCAAGAAGAACAAATGAGCGAACACGGTCGCGGCATGCGTCACGGCAGAATGCACATGTCCATTCCGGGCGTTGCCATGACACGCGTGCAAGGGCTTGGGATGGTGCAAATTTTTGCCGTACGCACCGATGTGCCCAAACGCCCCTTGATCGCCACGCTTTGGCGCACGCCCTGGTGGGTGTTTTTGGGTTTGATGTTTGTGGTCACAAGCCTCGTTTCGTGGCTTTTGGCTTCACGCTACTCCAAACCGGTGCGAAAGCTCAATTGGGCGATGGAGCGGGCGGCTGCCGGCGACTTTTCCACCCGTATTGCCAAAGACGTCGGCAACGACTATGACGAAATCGGTGCCTTGGCACGTCACTACGACGATATGGCAGAGCGCATCAACGGTCTTTTGGCCCGACAAAAGCGACTTTTCCATGACGTCAGTCACGAATTGAGAAGCCCCTTGGCACGCATTGACGTCGCCATTGCCTTGGCGCAAAAAAGCCCCGAGCGCTCCCGAGAAGTGTTGGAGAGAATCGAGCGCGAAGTCGAAACGCTCGATCATTTGGTCGACGAGCTTTTGACCTATGCCAGATTGGATGACAATGCGCCGATGGAGTTTGAACCCACCGACATTGTGGGGCTCCTAGAAACGGTCGTGGACGATGCCGACTTCGAAGGCAGCGCCAAGGGCGTACACGTCACGCTCACGGCTCCCGACAAGGCTGTCGTCAACACGCATATCGAATCGCTTTTGCGTGCCGTTGAAAATCTGATTCGCAATGCCCTGCGTTTTTCGCAAGAAGGTCAAACGGTAGCGGTAGCAGTCACGCCGCAAGACAATCAACTCTTGATTACCGTGACCGATTCGGGCCCGGGCATGAAACCCGAAGAACTCAAACAGCTCTTCGATCCGTTTGTGCGCGGCAAGGATCAGGCCACCGGCAACGGGTTCGGTCTGGGGCTTGCCATTGCCAAGCGTGCGGTGGAGCGCCACGGCGGAACACTCACGGCCGTCAATATGCAGCCCCACGGGCTACAGATGCGCATCGAGTTGCCGATGGCAAATTAATCCGCCTTTTTGGTTTTGGCCGACTTTTTGGAACCGGTTCGTTTTTTGGGCGTGTCGGTTTTTGCGTTTTCGGCATCGGGTACGACTGTGGTCGTATGCTGTCCCAAGGGACCGGCATAGGCCACAAACACGCTTCGAATCCATTGCATGGCCGGCGAATTGTTGTTTCTCTCGTGCCAAAGCAGGCGCGTCCATACTTCGGGCATCGTTTTGGGCAACGGATACGGGATCAGGCGCAGATGCGGCATTCTTTGGGTAAAAAACTCTGCTGTCTGCAACGGCACCATCAAAGTGTTTTGCGTGCCTTCGACAAAGTACGGTGCCCCTAAAAAGTACGGCACTTCGACGGCAACTTTTTGCTTTTTGAGTTCCGGAAAATCGAGTTCGTAGAGCGTTTCACGGCTCGAATCTTTGAGTTTTACCAATACCTTGGGGTACTGCACAATATCGGCAATCGTGACTTTTTTGCCTTGCTCATGCTTTTGTGCCAATGGATGATTTTCGTCAACCAAAATCGCGTAGCCCACGGGATTGAGGTTTACGCCGAAATAGTGCGTGGGAAGCTCGGGCATTTTCTCCGTCGGATACAGCGCAAAATCCACTTCACCTTCGGCCAAGCGCTTGAGCCACTGCCCGTCCAAAGGCACAAAGCGAACGCTCACCTCGGGCGCCACCGTGGCTATCTTTTGCAGAACCGGACGCACCAACGCCACGATGGCATTGTCAGCCGCGGCAATCGTCAATGTCAAATCCAACGACTCGGGGCGAAACACCTTTCTTTGCTCCAGACGATCGAACTGCGCCAACAAATCCTGCAAAACCGGCATCATGTCGACGGCCGCTTGCGTAGGCACCATCCCGCGCCAAGTTCGAACAAAGAGCGGATCGTCCAATTGCTGTTGCAGTTTCTTGAGCATGCGGCTTGCGGCCGATGCCGACAATCCGAGTTCGACGGCCGCCTCCGAGAGCGATCCTGAACTTAAAACCTTGAGCAACAACTGCAAATGACTGAGCTTGATCTCTTGCATAACGCTTTTTCCTTCGGCGGATTGATTTGACGATATTTTAACGTCGAAGCGGTTTCAATTTCCAAAAACGCAATTCTTCTTTTGCATAAATTTCCCGATTCGCTTGGAAAGCATCCATTTCCAAATATGGTTTACGCTCCTAAACTTCTTCCTGTAACAAGCCTTGCTGCAAACGAAGCACAACCGTCCTCAGGAGAACAAAACGGCTTATCCGGCTGTTTTCGAATGCGTCGTTTGCCAAGGCACGTTTCACCGTGTCCACAGACTAGAAGGTCGAATGTCGCAATGATGGGCTCGCGATGTTCACTCGAAAAGTCGATGACACACTCGGTACGAGCACCGATGTCGATTTGACTAGGGCGCGTCTGTGCTCGTGCCGATTTTGTTGAAAAATTCTTTTTCCTTTTTTTCGACATTATCGATTTCTCTCCTCATTTTTTGACCGGTTCGTTTTCGACAATGAACCGGTCTTTTTTTCACCGTTTCGATTTCCAAAAACGCAATTTGTATTTTTCTTGTTTTTCTCAATTTGGGACGTAATTCACAATTTCGCCGAAGACGACCGCTTCCTAAAATTTTCGACAACTAAAACAAAACTTCGAGTTGATCCGCCCGAAGTACTTTCCCACCACCGATCAGAGGAACACAAACAATGCAAGAAATCAAACTCGGGCGCAGAGCCCTGTTTTTAGGTGCGGCAGCCGTAGCCGTTTCCGGTGCTTTGCCAATTTCTGCCGCGCATGCCGCCGGCGGATCTTCAGGCCCCAGAGTGAGCTTTGCCGCTCAGGGCAATCTGGGTGAAATCATCGTCAACCCGTATCGAATCGCCCCCTTAACCGCCATCATCCGCAACGGCGGCTACGAAATTACCGAAGCGACCGTGCGCATTGTTCCGAAAAAGGACGGTCAGGAAATCAAGTACAAGGTGAGTCGCTCCGAACTCTTAACGCACGGTGGCGTGCCGGTTTTCGGCCTTTATCCCGACTACAACAACACGGTGGAAGTTTCTTTCACACGTAAATTCCACGGCAAGACCGAAAAGTTCAACGATACCTACAAGATTTACACGGCACCCGTCTATCACGAAGTTCCGGGTACCAAGGCCTTTAATGCCGGCATGTTCGAAACCAAAGTCAACAAAGTCGATAAGAAATTCTCCGATCGTTTGTATCTCGTCAACAACCTCATGCAGGGCTACGCCAAGGCAGCTCGTGCCGTGTGGAACAATCCCGTGGGCGGTGCCCTGGAATGGAATTTTTATCCGATGAACGCCATCATCGACACCAAGGGCGAAGTACGTTGGTACATGCATGTCGAACCGATTTACGACGTTGAAAATATGTATAAGACCGGCATCATGATGGGCTTTCAACAGGATAAAGCCGGCAACCTCACCTGGGGTTATGGCCAGCGCTACGTGAAGTACGATTTGATGGGCCGAGAAATCTACAGCCGTCGTTTACCGATCAACTACGCCGACTTCTCGCACTCGTTGGACAATGCTCAAAACGGTCATTCCTTTATGCGTGTAGCCTCCTCCGACCTTCGTCGAGCCGACGGCAAGCGCGTGCACACGGTACGCGATTTGATCGTGGAAGTCGATGAAAACGGCAAAGTCGTCGACGAATGGCGCTTGTGGGAAATTCTCGACCCCTATCGCGACAACGTGATGAAGGTACTCGATCAGGGTGCGGTTTGCTTGAATATCGACGCAAGCCAAGCCGGCAAAACCTTGTCGGCAGCAGATCTTGCCAAGCTTGACGCCAGCGACGATTTCGGTGACGTGGTAGGCACTGGGCCGGGGCGCAACTGGGCGCATGTCAACTCTGTGGACTACGACCCGAGCGACGACTCCATCATCATCAGCTCTCGCCACCAGTCAGCCATCATCAAGATCGGCCGCGACAAGAAAATCAAGTGGATGCTCTCCTCTCCCGAAGGCTGGAAGACGGGCTGGAAAGAAAAGCTCCTGACGCCCGTGAAAGACGGCAAGAAACTCGCCTGCGAAGGCTCGACAGTCGAAGGAGATTTCGACTACACGTGGACGCAACACACGGCCTACCGCATTGATGAAAAGTCGGACAAAAACGTCATTTACATCACAGCGTTCGATAACGGCGACGCTCGCGGCATGGAACAGCCCGCATTACCCGAAATGAAGTACAGTCGTGCCGTGATTTATAGAATCGACCAAAAGAAAATGACGGTCGAACAGGTTTGGGAGTACGGCAAGGATCGCGGTAACGATTGGTATAGCCCGGTCACATCCTTGACGAAGTACTTCGCCGACAAGGATTCCGTCATGGTTTACTCCGCCACGGCCGGCATGGGCAGTCGTCCGGAGGAAGCCAAGCGCGGTTCGTCTCCCTTCATTGAAGAGTTCAAGTGGGGTGAAAAGGAACCTGCCGTCGAAATACAGTTGATCAATACCATGGGATATCAGGCCATGCCGATCGACATCAAGAAGGTTTTCGGCAACTGATCCTCTGATAAAAAACGAACTCTCCAGCGGTCTTTCCTCCTTTTAGCCGACGGAGAGTTCGTTTCTCTACTCGCACCGAAAACGGGCAAGACAAAGATTTTTCCGATATCTCTACTGAAAGACCGGTTTTTCACCTCGGAAAACCGGTCTCTTTTTGCGGCTTAACTGTTGAGCATCGCAACGACTTCGCCGTGAAGCTCGCCTGCCGTACAAACGGCCGAAAGATCCGTCAAGGGATTGCCGCCGTCTATCG
>JAUNOJ010000066.1 GCA_030531135.1 Sutterellaceae bacterium
CCGTCGAAAAACACAGCGCCTTCGATCCGGGCGATCGAAGTTAGATAACAATACCAAGTGATAGACCAAGAGGTAGGGGGCACCGAGATCGTGCCCTCAAAAATCGTTTTACTTGGCAGTCTTTTTTCGCTTGGCACCGTCTTGGCGAAGCTTTTGCGTCAAAGCATCAAACTCCCGACGCATTTCCTTGTCGTAGAAGGCATCCAACTGCGGCGGTTCAAATTCAAAGATGCTCAAAAGGTCTTTTTCGCTTGACTTGATCACATCAATCAATTCGGCACCGACCTTGACGGTTCTAAAGGTGTTGCGAGCGAGCTCAAAATTGAGCTTCATGTCCTTGAGCAACACTGCCAGACGTTCTTTGCGTGCACGCAAATGATCGGCATAAAGTTCCGCCAACTCGATCGTACGGGCATTGATGTCGATGTTGTTGATGGCGATGGCGCTACGCTCGGGCGACTTTTGATGAATCTCGTCGGCAGCCAACATCTGATTGTTGGCTTCGTTGATGATGTCCGAAATGCGATAGAGGTAATCGTCATCGATCACGTCAATGGCGCGTGCAATCGCCACGATATAGACGCGATAGCTCATCATCAAAAAGCCCGTGTAGGACTTCACCTGTTCGGGACCGGCATCGGGACTGGCTAACAGTTCCGCCAACTGCTTTTCAATGGCCTTGATGTTTTCGGCAACGGCCATGACTTGCGCCAACTGCGTGCCTTCGGCCGTGTAAAGAAGACCGTCGATTTGTTCGGGCGTCATCACGATGCCGTCTTGAGCAAGTTTGGCGAGCGTTTCGGTTTTGAGCGTCTCGATTTTGGCGTTGTCTGCTTCGATGGCCTTCTTTTCACGGGCAATGCGGCGCTCCAGCCACGTGCGGGTGCGCTTTAAGGGCATCAGGGAAGTGGAGGGCGCAGAAATCGTGGCCAATTTCCAAGCGTTGATCTGTTCGCGGCGTTCGGTCACGCGATCCTGAATCTTTTGCACCTGATCGATCAAGCGCAAAACGTCGGAGTGCATGAATTCCTTTAAGCAATCGTCGACGATGCGCTGAATCTGGGCATCGCGAAACGTGATCACTTCCAAGAAGGTGCGATCGGCCTCTAAACCCTCGTCCTGGTGCTTTTCCATATAGCTCACCCCTTCGGAGAGCTTGGGCGAAACGGCTTTCCAAAAGGCGGCAAAAGTCTTGGTCGCAAGGGTATGCGACGCAACAAGCACAACGGCTTCAACAACAGCTTTGGTGACGAAGGATTTCATGGGGTCAATGCTAACAGAGTGTGACCGTAATTATGAACTGAAAATCTTAGAAAAACCTGACTCGGGCTTCAAAAAACTAACACCGACTCACGCTTTAGAGTTCGCCTTCGGGCCAATCGGCCGGTGCCTTGGAAATCGTCATTTCGCAGGCCCGGCAATCGAAGCGTGCCACGAGTCTCTCGCCTTTGTCGTCAATCAAGAGCAACGGCAAGGGTTTGAGATGTCCTCCATTGGCTTTCTTAAAGGCTTCCTTGGCGTCAGGCGACCCTTTGACCGTCTTGGGACACAGCCCCAATGTGTGGCGGATGCAGTGGCGGCAGCGCATGAGTTCTGCGTGCGTCAAATCGATCGTTTGACCGGCAATCTCAAAAGCGGCAGGCGGCAGTTCAATCCCCAGGTCTTTAAAGAAGTCGCGCGCCTTGGCATTGGCGCAATTGAGCGTAAAGTCCAACTTCTCAGGCTTTTGGTCGCGATAGGGCGAGTCAAACTTTTGTGCCTCAAGACGGCCGAAGCGCACGTGGTTGGCTGAAATCTCGTTAGAGAGCTGTTCCAACACTTCGCGGCGCAATTTCTTTAAGACCGACACCGGAATAAAGGGAGAAGTGACGGCGCCGAAATCAAAGTCGATATCCACGACTTTAAAGTCGGTGTCGCCCGTCTGACGCAGTGCCGTTTCGATACCCGAAATCACTTTGCCGGCGTCTTTGGCCGGGCTTGCCACAAACGGAATTTCTGCAGCAACGCAGGTTTGCGTTTGCACTTCGGTGGCAAGTAACGAAAGCGCATCGTCTCCGACAACGAGTTTTAAGTCCACATCCATCGTGCGCGTCGAGGTTTTGCCTTCGAGCATCTTGGCAAAGAGACGATCTTTGTTGCGCGTCAATACCGCTCCCACCTTGAGCCCGGCGTGACGAATCAAAGGTTCGTGCAAGAAAATGCGTGTTTTACCCTTGCTAACGACTTCGGCACGATTGACGTTTAAGCCTTTGAGTTCTTCGGCGTCGTCCAAATAGGTCAGGCCGTCGCCGTTGGCAATGGCAATTTTGGTGGCAATATCGATGGATTGCGGCGTCTTGCGGTTGATCGCAACAACTGTGCCGATGACTTCGCCCGTACTTTTGGGCGTATCCAAGTTGGCAATGACCTTCTGGCGGCCGTTGACAAAGTAGTCGGTCTTGGAGCGATGAAATGTCTTGGCCGGATCGGGCGTAAAGCTAAATTCGGTGTGCCCCAAAGAGGATGCAACGTAATTTGCACCGGCGTCGCTTTCCAAGAACGCGTCGATTTTCTTGCGATAGTAGGCCGTGATGTTTTTGACGTAATCAACGTCCTTGAGTCGCCCTTCGATTTTAAAACTTGAAACGCCGGCAGCAATCAATTGTTCCAAGTTGGCGCTTTGATCGTTGTCCTTTAAACTCAAGACATGCTTGCGATGCGCGATTTCTCGTCCGAAGGCATCGAACACGTCGTAGGGCAGGCGACAGGGTTGCGCACAAGCGCCTCGATTGGCAGAGCGCCCGCATTGCGAGCAAGACAAATAGCAGCGCCCCGAATAGCTCACGCACAAAGCACCGTGTACGAAAAACTCGATACGAGCGCGCGGCATGGCCATGCGGCAGGCTTTGATTTCATCCAACGTCAATTCGCGCGCAAGAACCACCTGCGCAAAGCCCAAGGCATCCAACATGGCCGCCTTTTGGGGCGTACGGATGTCGCACTGGGTGGACGCATGAATTTCAATGGGCGGCAGTTCTGCTTTCAGTAACCCCATATCCTGCAGAATCAATGCATCGACCCCGGCTTCGTAGGCACGGTGAGCCAGTTTGACAGCGTCCTCGAACTCATTGTCATAAATGAGGGTGTTGAGCGCCATAAACACTTTGGCATGAAAGCGATGCGCGTAGCTTGCGAGCCGTTCGATATCTTCCAAAGAGTTGCCCGCCGAACTTCTGGCACCGAAGCCGGGCCCTCCGATATACACGGCATCGGCCCCGTGCGAAATGGCGGCCATCCCGACGGTGATGTCGCGGGCAGGGGCTAAGAGTTCAAGTTGGTGAAGACGATCAGGCATGGAGTATAAAAATAGTGGGTAGTTCAAGTAGAAGAATGCTACCTAATCTTCAGAAGAAATGATAATGTTTCGCATACAGGCTTGCACTTGAAGCAGGGAAGGATTACATTGTAAAAATGAAGTCTACTTATATGTATCTCCAACCTTTTATAGAACTTGGTGAAAAAACAATCAAGAAATATTGTCTTTTAAAGGTTATTGTCCCTACAGATTTTCTAGCAGTTTTTTAACTATAAACGTCAAATCTTTTAACTTTTGGAGGAATAAAATGAACAAGCTTCTTATTGCTCTTTTCAGTACACTGGTGTTGGCCGGGTGCGGTATCAATCTTGATACTGCTGCTCAAGTTCGACCTGGGTGGACAATGGAACAAGTCAAAGACTTGTTAGGTAAACCAGAGTACCGTAAAGTTAAAGGCCAGTACATCATTTGGGAATACGTTAGCTACGATGCTCTCGGTTGGCCAAACGGTAATGCCACTTTTGTTTTTCAAGACGGAAAGGTCGTCGACAACACTGAGCCGTTGGATGTGCGTATTCAAAAATAATCGTCTATAACGTTATATAACTATTGCGTTCACCCCGTCTTGTTTAGTAGCTTGATGAGGGTGATCTTTTTTTAGGATATACTGCATCACGAAGGCATAGCGAAAAAATCACTCCGAGAATCCACCGCTGATTCCGAGTTTCTGGCTTTCCTAGGACATTTGCCATACTAGTAACGCAGATGGATCAAGCCGCAAAAGAGATCCGTAATTAAGTGAGAATCGGCTCGCTCCCTGCCTTCAAAGTTTTTTTGCAGAATGCCACATTGTACTAGGAACAAGCCTGTTTCCTTTTTAAAACAATTGGTTATGCAGGGCTGACGCACGGAGGTTTGTAAAATGACCGTACTTTGGCCTCATGAAAAAGCTTCGTCATATCAACTAACAAGGCATTAAAATTTAAGTGTTTTGCCGCATAACCGATTTACTTGGAGTCGCCTTATTTGTCTCTTTTTCGACACTATTCTGCAAAGCCAATATAAGATTAAACTCGATTTTGTTGGTAGCTGTTTTCTCTAGTTGAAGTCCGCATTTTTGCACTGTGTGCGATCTTAATTGAATGTGAAGTCCAAAACCCAATGCGGCGAATTATCAATTATCCAGTGGCCACGGATTGCCCGCATCAGATAAGCCTTAACAAAAGCCCATGAAGTGATGGAATCGTGCTCAACTGAGTTCGTTTCACCGTTGACAATTCAACGGGTGCTCCCGGTTTGTTTCTGCTAGGGTGTCCCAATGAGAGTGCACGAGCGGTGCTCAAGAGTCTCGCTGAGCCCTAAAATGCAAAACGGGAATCGTTTTTTTCGATTCCCGTTTCCTATCATGCGTTTTGCGTGGGCTTAATTCTTTGGGCTCTTGGCACTCGGAATCAAAGAAACCGTGGGCTTGACGCACTTTTCAATCGCGAGATACTTCGCAAGTTCCGCGTCTCCTGCCTTAGCGGCAGCGTCTGCAGGCGACTGGTTCTTGTCGTTACAAAGGTCGCGATAAGCACCTGCTTTCAATAACTGCATCACCACCTTGCGAGAAGGCTTTCTGGCCGCCATATAAAGCGGCGTGACGCCAGCCGAAGTCTGCACGTTCACGCGAGCGCCTTTTTCCAAAAGGATTTCCACGATCGCATCATGTCCTTCGGTGGCGGCATAGTGAAGTGGCGTCCAACCGCCTACGCGGTTAACCGTTGCGCCCTTAGCGAGCAATTCGTTTAAAAGCGTGATGTTGCCTTTAAAGGCTGCCAACATCAAAGCGGTTTCGCCGTATTCGCTTGCCGTGTCGATATCCAAGCCCGGGGCATCAAGCAAAACGCGAATCACGCGTTCGCTGTCCATGCGAATGGCGCGCACCAGTGCGGGATCGCCGTTTTTGACGATCGTATTGGGGCTTACGCCCTGCTGCAGCATATAGCTCACCACGTCGGCACGGTCGCGATCAATGGCGCCTGCAAAGTTCGCCCAGTTTTCTTCGGGGCCCGCCATCTTGACAGGTGCATCGGCAGACGCCACGACAGGCACGCCCGTGTTCAAAACCAAATCGGCGTCTTGGGTCGCGGGCGCCGAAGCGCACCCCGACAAAAGACCGATTGCGGCGGCACTCATCAAGAAAAGGGGAGTTTTCACAAATTTCAACATGGCTCTTCAATCCTAAAAAATCTTTTCGCAGTTTCGGTCGTGATGCGAGCAACGTCACTCGCATCCATTTCGTGAATTGCCGCCAAGGTGTGCGCCACGGCGCCGACGTAAGCCGGTTCGTTTCTCTTGCCTCTAAAAGGCACGGGCGCCATATAGGGGCAATCCGTTTCAATCATCACGCGCTCGATGGGCAAGGTTTTTGCCACATCGCGCAGATCTTGGGCATTTTTAAAGGTTAAAACCCCGGTAAAGGAAACGAGGCCTCCGATATCGACGGCACGCTTGGCGGTCTCGGCGTCGCCCCCATAGCAGTGCATCACAAAACCGATGTCGCCGGCTTTGTGTTTTTCCAAAATGTCGACGGCATCTTTTTCCGACTCTCTGGCATGAATCACCAAGGGTTTGTTGAGGGTTTTGGCCGCTTCGATATGGCGCACAAAACGCTCTTTTTGCCAGGTCAAGTCGCCTTTGCACCAATGGTAATCGAGCCCCGTTTCGCCCACGGCCACGATTTCTGGCTGTGCGCAAAAGGCAATAATCTCGTCGGTGGTCACTTCCGTGACGTTTTCATACTCGGGGTGCAAAGCCCAAGCGCCGTAAAGGTAACCCGGATATTGTCGCACGAGGTCTAAGAGCGGCGTTTGCTCGACGACTTCGCAACCCAAAACCAACGCACCCACAAGCCCCGCATCTTTCATGCGTTGCACCGTTTCGGCACGATCGCTCTCAAACTCGCGACTGTTGATATGACAGTGCGAGTCAAATAGGGGGCTCAGGGGTTCGATCGTCTTTGCCATCGCTTACGCACCGTGGCCGATATAAAGTTCTTCGATCTCAGAAGCAAAGCGCTCTGCAATCTGACGGCGACGCAACTTCATCGTGGTGGTCAAAAGACCGTTTTCCACCGTCCAGCTTTCGGGCACCACGGCAACGTTTCTCGGTTGACCGTAGCGTGGGAAGTCTTTGGTGGCGGTACGAATGCGCTTGATGATGGCGTTACGCACCTGACGGCACCCCATGGTGGAGGGATCGTAAGGATCAAGCTGCAAGTCCTTGCAAAGCGCGCGCCAACGTTCTTGATTGACCACGACCAAAGCGGCGATGTAGGGGCGGTTTTCCCCCACGACCATCACTTGATCGAAGAGCTTGTCTTCCTGAATGGCAAATTCAAGGTCGACGGGGCTCACTTTTTCGCCCACGCTCGTGACAATAATTTCTTTGATGCGGCCTTTGATGCGAATACGACCGCCGTCGGACATGTCGGCCTGATCGCCCGTCTTGAGCCACCCGTCTTCGGTGAAGGTACGAGCGGTATCTTCCGGTCGACCCCAGTAGCCCTTCATCACTTGGGGACCCGTGACTTGCAGTTCGTCATTTTCACCGATACGCGCGTCAATGCCGGGCAAAGGACGGCCCACGGTCAAGGGGTGGTTGCCCTTTTCTTCGGACAGAGAAATCACCGGAGAGCTTTCGGTCAAACCGTAACCTTGGCGCAGCGGCACGCCCATGCCGCAGAAAAATTTCGCTACGGAATAATTTAAGGCGGCGCCGCCCGCAAAGAGCATGCGAACGCGCGTGCCGAACACGCTTTGAATCGGGCGCGCAATCTTGCGCTCCAAGTAACCTGCCACAAACAAATCCAAGCATTCGCGCGCGGAGTGCTCGACCGGCAAATCATTGACCTTGCAGAACTTTCTCCAACCCACTTCCTGCGCCCAGTCGAAGAAGTACCCCTTTTTCTTGGGCATCTTGCGACGCAATTCCATGAGCTGATTGTGAATCCGTTCAAAAACGCGCGGCACCGAGCACATGATGGTGGGGTTCACGGCTCGCAGATCGTCCGTTAACTGACCCACGCCGCGGGAAAACGCCAGCGAAGCACCCGTGGCCGTTGCCATGTAGTAGCTCGCCGTTCGTTCAAAGGTGTGCGACAGGGGCAAAAACGACAAATACACGTCGTTTTCGTCCACATTCATATAGCGATGCATCTGCTGCACGTTGCTCACCACATTGCGGTGCGTGAGCATCACGCCCTTGGGACGACCCGTGGTGCCCGAGGTATAAACCAAAGCGGCCAAATCGTCGGGCTTGGGACCGTCGGGCAAAACATCAACGTCGTTACCCGTGGCCAACCAATCTTCGGTGCCGCAGTAGGGGATGTGATCTTGACTGATGCCCGTTTCGGATTCGTGCGTCAAAACGACTTGCTTTAAGTGAGGCAACTCGACGCCGCAGGTGGCCAAAGAATTCCAACGGGCAAAGTTGACCGTCACCAAGAATTCGGCTTGGCTGTCGTTCAAAATAAAGCAGGAAGACCCGGCCGTGTCGATGGCGTGCAAAGGCACCGGGACGAGGCCGTTGGCCAAAGCCGCTTGGTCAAAGGTGAGCGCTTCCAAAGAGTTGGGCAAAAGCATGGCCACGCGTGCGCCGTGGGCCAAACCCATCTTGGCAAAGGCTTTGCGCCAGCGAATCACGCTTTCGGAAAACTCGCGCCAAGTCGTCGTCACCCACGTATTGGTACGGTGTTCGTACCAGCGGTAGGCCTCGCGGTCTGCATAAATGCGAGCGGTGCGATCTAAAAGTTCGGGTAATACGGTAAATTCGTCGATAAAGCGCGACAACTGAGTCACCTTTGCACAAATGAAAATCAATCCCGAGATTTTACCTTGAAGCCTTACGGCTTAGGAGCTCTTGAGAACGTCAATTTGCGACAAAGTGTAGTTTGCGCGCGATCTTTGCCTTTGCAAGAATGCAATTTAGAAGAGGTGATTGAGCCACTTATTGGTGATCACCAATTTCGGATGGCCGTCTTCCCCCAATTCCACCCAACCGCGGCGCTTCGGGTTCGTGCTTTGCATGTCCCAATCGGGCAAAACCGTACGGGTAATGCCTTCGAACGTGTGCACGCCCGGTCGGTGCGTGTGCCCGTGGATGACTTGCGTGACGTCGTACTTGCGGCAGTCGGCGGCAATGGCCGACTCGACCACGTCCATT
>JAUNOJ010000067.1 GCA_030531135.1 Sutterellaceae bacterium
AACTGCAACGTTTCGCTGATGATTTCGGTTTGGTAGCGTTCCACACCGTCTTTGTCGGTGTAGCGGCGCGTACGCAGGCGGCCTTCGACGTAAACGGGGCTGCCCTTTCTCAAATAGGTCTGTGCCACTTCGGCCTGACGACCGAAAAAGACCACACGATGCCATTCGGTTTCTTCCTGCAATTCGCCCTGGCTGTTTTTGTAGCGACGCGACGTGGCGACGGCGATGTTGCAGATGGCGGTACCGCCTTCTGCGGTATAGCGCGTTTCGGGATCACGGCCGAGATTGCCGAGGAGAATGACCTTATTGACTGAAGCCATAATAAAACTCAAATACTAAAAATAAATTCAAATACCCATCTACTTAAGGTCGACTTGTTGTCCTGCCTGGTGGCGTCGCGTGACGGTCATCTTTCTTGCCGCAAAGAGCCAAATGAGCATCAAAGCGGCGCAAAACACGAATACGCCCGTTTCACCGTATTGACCGAACAGCCATCCTCCGGCAGCACCTCCGGCAAAAAGCCCGATCGACTGGGTGGTGTTGTACACGCCCAGCGCCAAGCCCTTGGCTGAAGACGGAGCCGTTGTGGAGACCAAAGACGGCAATGTAGCTTCAAGGATATTGAAGCCGGAGAAGAATACTAACAGTAAAACGGCAATGACGGAGATGCCGAATGAAAAAAATTCAAAGCCCAGGAAGCTTGCCAAAAGCAAAGTAATGCAACTTAAGAAAAGTGTCTTGAAAGCATTCTTTTTTTCGGCAAATTTAATTGCGGGCATCATAAAGGCAAAGCTCACCAAAATGGCCGGCAGATACACCTGCCAGTGATCCGGCATGGGAAGTCCGAGTTGGGAAAGCTTCAGAGGTATCACCACAAAAAGCGACATCTGGGCCATGTGCAACACGAAAACGCCTAAGTTCAGTAACAGAAGTTGCGGATGAAAGATCACTTCGCGCTTACTCATCGTCATGCATTCGGTGCCGGCGTCTTTTCTTAAAGGAGCGGGGGGGACGATGAAAATCACGACGGCAATACTGATCGTTGCCATCACGGCCGTAAGCCAAAAAAGGCCGGGCACGCCGATGGCATCGGATAAAATCGGCGCCATCACCAAAGAAAACGCAAAGGTCAGCCCGATGGATGCGCCCACAAAAGCCATCGCTCGGGTCAAAACCTTGTCGCGAACGCTATCGGAAATCATGGCGGTCACGGCTGCGGATACGGCACCTGCACCTTGCAGAGCTCGCCCGGCAATCACGGCCCAAATGCTGGCGGCCAAAGCAGCATGAATGCTGCCGATCACAAAAATGATCAAACCCACGACAATGACGGGTTTGCGACCGAATTTGTCGCTCGCAGCACCGAAAGGAATTTGCAAAACGCCTTGCGTGAGCCCGTAAATGCCGAAAGCCAAGCCCACCAAAAAGGGATCGGGATCGCCCGGCAGTTCGTGCGCCCAAATGGAAAAAACGGGCAGAATCAGAAAGAGCCCGAGCATGCGCAACGCAAAAATGCTCCCCAAAGACAGGGCGCTTTTGCGTTCAAGGGGCGTGAGCCCGGTCGGATTTTCCGAATGAGTGGCGAGGGTTGACATTTTTTATTGCAAGACGGGGCTCAAAAACAAATTTTTCGCTATATTAAACGGTTACCTTGTTTTTTATCTTAAGGATTCGGTTTCGCTCGAATCTTTTGGTGTCGGTTGGGGAAATCATGCCCGAATTTATTCGCATTCGCGGTGCACGTACGCATAACCTGAAAAATATCGATTTGGACATTCCGCGCGACAAGCTCGTGGTGATTACGGGGCTGTCGGGTTCGGGCAAAAGTTCGGTTGCTTTCGATACGCTTTACGCCGAAGGGCAACGACGTTATGCCGAGAGTCTGTCAAGTTATGCGCGTCACTTTATGGATGTGATGGACAAGCCCGATGTGGATGCTATCGAAGGTTTGTCGCCCTCCATCGCGATCGAACAGCACAGTTCTGCCGCAGGCGCCCGTTCCACTGTGGGCACCATGACCGAAATCAACGACTACCTGCGTATTTTGTTTGCCAGAGCGGGGGTGCCTTACTGTCCGGATCACGATGTGCCATTGGTAAAGTCCGGCATCCATGATATGGTCGACGCCGTTTTGGCAGAGCCCGAAGGCTCGCGTATCGCGATTTTGGCGCCGATGCGCTTTGAGGGCGACGAGAAGTATTGCACCTTGGGCGAGCAAATCAAACTCTGGCAGGCCAAGGGCTACATGCGCGTGCGCGTTGACGGAGAAATTTATTCCTTTGACGAGGTGCCCGCCCGACTTTTGGAAACCGAAGTCGATGCTATAGACATTGAAATCGTGATCGATCGACTCAAGGCCGGCGACTCGCAACGCACGCGTTTGGCTGAAAGTTTTGAAGCGGCAGGAAAACTCACCGAGGGGCGTACGGCACACCTCAATATGCAAACGGGCGTCGTGAGAAGCTTCAGTAAGAAATTCTGTTGCCCCGTGTGCGAGCGCACGATGCCCGAGATGACGCCTGCGATGTTTTCCTTTAATAACGCACTGGGTGCCTGTCCCAAGTGTCAGGGCGCGGGATTGCTCGAAGACTTCGATCCGAAGTTGATTGTGCGTGACGAAAGTTTGAGCTTGACACAAGGTGCCGTATGCGGTTGCACGCCGAACAATGCCGACAATTGGAGCGCGATGAAGGTGGCCTCCAATCTTCTGAAGTTTTCTTTGGACGTTGCCTATTCCGAACTGCCCGAATCGGTCAAAGCCTACATCCTCTACGGCAAGGTGCCGCAAGGCCAGGCCATTGCCACGCCTTTTGAGGGTATCGTCAATCAGCTGACGCGCCAATGGCAAAAAGCACGCAGCGAAGCCGTCAAAGTCGGCATGCGCGTTTTGCGTCGCACGATGACGTGTCCCGAGTGTTACGGAAGCCGTTATCGGCGAGAAGTGCAAAGCGTTTATGTGGGCGAAGCGGACAATCGCATCAATCTTTTGGAAATTCAGCATGCCTCGCTTGCAACATTGCAAAAGCGATTGTCGGAGCTAACCTTTAGCGAACTCAACCGCCCGGTGGGGCAGCCTTTGCTCGAAGAAGTTTTAAAGCGTATCGGCTTTTTGTGCGATGTGGGTTTAAGTTACCTGACGCTGGAACGAAGTTCGGCAACGTTGTCCGGGGGCGAACTTCAACGCATCCGCTTGGCCGGCCAAATCGGCGCAGGGTTAACCGGCGTCACCTACGTTTTGGACGAGCCCACGATCGGACTTCATCAAAGAGATACGGCCAAAGTCGTCGATATGCTCAAGCGCTTGACCCAAATGGGTAACAGCGTCATAGTGGTCGAGCATGACCCCGACGTCATCACCGCGGCCGACTGGATCGTGGACATGGGACCCGGTGCGGGGGTTAACGGCGGCGAAGTGGTGGCCTCGGGGACGCCCGAGGAAATTGCCGCCAATCCGGCTTCGCGCACGGGACGCTATCTGGCGCAAGGACAGCAGTGGAAGAGTCGCGACACCGCAGACGAGATCTTTACCAAGGACAGTCCCGCTCTAGTGATTCGAGGCGCACGCGGGCACAACTTGAAAAACCTGACTTGTCGTTTTCCGGTCGGCGCTTTGACGGTTGTGACCGGCGTTTCCGGCTCGGGCAAGTCGACTTTGATCAACGATACGTTGGCCGCTCACTTGAAAAAACGTTTTCACCGAGCCAAAACGCAGAGTTTGGATTTTGAAACGTTGGAAGGCGTGGACTATTTCGATAAGGTCATCGAAGTCGATCAAAGCCCCATCGGCAAGACGCCGCGAAGCAATCCCGCCACCTATACGGGATTGATGACGGCCATTCGCGAAGTCTTTGCGCAAACGCCGGGCGCGCAAGAGCGCGGTTACGGTCCGGGACGTTTTACCTTCAATACCGAAGGCGGCTGCTGCGAAGCCTGTCAGGGCGAAGGGCAAATCAAGATCGAAATGGGGTTTTTGCCGCCCGTGTACGTGATGTGTCCGACTTGCCACGGCAGGCGATATAACCGCGAAACGCTGGAAGTGAAATATCGCGGCAAATCGGTTGCCGACGTTTTGGACATGACGGTCGATGAGGCGGCCGAATTCTTCTCGGCATTTCCCGCTATTGTCAGAAAGCTCAAGACGCTTTCGGATGTCGGTTTGGGATATATCGGGTTGGGACAGAGCGCCGTAACTTTCTCGGGCGGCGAGGCGCAACGCATCAAGCTCGCCGAAGAGTTGAGTCGCAAAGACACGGGACGCACACTCTACATTTTGGACGAGCCGACGACGGGCTTGCATTTCGACGATGTGGCCGCGCTGTTAAAGGTCCTGCGACGCCTGACGGACTTGGGTAACACCGTGATTGTGATCGAACACAATCTGGATATGATTGCGGCGGCCGATTGGATCGTCGATATCGGTCCCGAAGGGGGCGACGCCGGCGGCGAACTTGTCTTTGAAGGCAGTCCCGACGAATTGCGCAAGTCCGAAATCAGTTTGACGGGCAAGTTCCTGCGTGAGGCAATCGAGAACAAGAAGAAACCGACGGCTAAAAAGACGGCTGTCAAGAAAATGGCGACGCGCAAAAAGAAGACGGAATAGATTTTTTCGTAAAATTAAGTGTTAACCCTAACAAAATCCGAGTTTGATTGGACTTTTCGATAGGGTTTAATAGGGTTAATACTGATTTCGGTCAAAATAAATTGAAAACGGTGATAGGTAATCCCGCCTAGTATTGACATAGATCAATATTAAGTGGAGCTGAAAGGAGCATGATTACGCCATGAAAAAAGTGTGTCGAAATATGTTTGCGCACACGACCCCGAATTCTCCCTAATTTGAAGGAAAACAGTCATGACGACTCCTGAACAAATCAAATTTGCGCACACCCCGACGGGGCCCGAAGTGATCGCCGGCGTGACGCTCAAGGATGCCAAGCGCGCCAGCAAGTGGCCGGCATACGTGGACGTTGCCCAGTCCGTGACGGGCTTGATCCTCGGCTTGTTCCTTTTCTGCCATATGGCCTTTACGAGCTCCATTCAGGTCGGCAAGGACCTCTTCTGGAACCTCATTCAGGTTTCCGGCGGCACCCCGATTTTCGGCCATGAACAGATCTGGTTGCACTTCTTGTTCGTGGGCGTCATCACGCTTTGCGTGATCATCCACGCCTTGTGCGCCTTGCGTCGCTTCCCGACCTCCTACAAGCAGTATCGCGACATCCGCGCTCACGTTGCCGTCGTGCATCACACCGACTCCACCCTCTGGCTCATCCAGTTGGTGACCGCTGTTGTGTTGACCGGCATGGTGTTTGCTCACTTGACCCCGATGTTGACGGCTCCGTCCGAAATCGATCCCAACTTGAGTTCCGTTCACACCTATCACAACGGCTTGATCTGGACCTTGATCTTCTTGGTTGCCACCGAATTGCACGGCATGATCGGTCTGTATCGCTTGGGCGTGAAGTGGGACGTTATCAAGGGCCGCGCTCACGGCTTCCGTAAGACCATGGTTGTTGTTGCTCTCCTGATGATGGCTTGCGGCGCCATGACGGCCTACACCTACTGGAGCAACGGTAAGGAATTGGTTGAAAACGGCCAGTCCGCTGTCCGCTACGTTCCCCAGACCAACTGGTTTGCCAAGTAATCTGACAAATCCTAAGGTTTAAAAGATTTCGCCCCGGTTTCCCCCTGAGGATTCCGGGGCAAACTTTTTGTATTCTCCGCACAAAGTCTTCTCTTCGATTTTTCGTCATAGCGTATGAAAATGGGGCTAGAAGGTTTTGCCTATTGCACGGTATTCTCTCCTAGCGGCTTACCCGCACACCTCTCAACTCGTTCCGCCATGTGAGAAAATAAAGATAAAGACAGGTATTAACACCTATCAAAAGGTGTTGAGCTTGTGTCAAATCTTGACTAACATCAATCGGAAACTAAGTCTTAACATTTTTCGACCCAAAGATTTCGCCTCTAATTTTTAATAAACAGGCATCTTCGGATTCGAAATTTCGGATGAACCCAAGCAGTTCAATGCGCCGCCCTAAGCGAAAAAAACGGTGCGACTGCCCTACCTCAATAAGGAGGAAATCATGCCGCATGATGGAGCTCGCGATGGTGCGATGAGTCCCAGGACCAAGATCATTCCCTTGATCTTGGGACCTTTGGTGGCTTTATGTCTTTATTATCTTTTGCCCGAAAGCTATACGGCCGCCAACGGTCAGCCTGCCGAGTTGACCCACGCTGCACGTGCTTGTATCGGTATCGTGTTTTGGATGGGTATTTGGTGGTTCACGGAACCCGTGCCGATTGCCGTGACGGCTTTGTTGCCGATCGTGGTATTTCCGCTTTTTAAAGTGACCACTGCCGCCGAGGCCTTGAAAGCTTATTCGAGCGGAACCATTTATCTGTTCTTGGGCGGCTTCTTGATCGCTGCCGCCATTGCCCGCTGGGGTTTGGATCGTCGTATCGCTTTGGTGATGATCCGTCTGGTCGGCACCAAGCCCAAGCAGATTATTTTGGGCATCATGTTGGCCACGGCCTTCCTGTCTGCCTGGGTGAGCAATACCGCTACCGCAGCCATGATGCTTCCGATTGCCTTGGCCGTGATGGGCGTGGTGCGCTCCACCCGCGGCAATCAGGCCATGGACAAGGCCGAGCGCAACTTCGGTGTCTGTTTGCTCCTGTCCATTGCTTACGGTGCCAGCCTCGGCGGTATCTTGACCTTGATCGGCACCCCGCCCAACGGTATCTTCGTTCGCTTCGTGGAACAGACCTATGGGGATCAGGTGAGCTTCTTGGATTGGCTTAAGATCTCCGTGCCCACGATGGGCGTGATGTTGGCTTTGACTTATATCATCTTGGTGAACTTCCTCTTTAAGGAACAGCCCGACGAATTGCCCGGCGGTCGCGAATGGGTTGCCACCGAACTGCGTCAGCTCGGCAAGCTCTCCCGCGGCGAATGGACTGTTTTGATCGTCTTCGTGGCAGCTGCCTTGTTGTGGGTGTTCGGCCCCCTGTTGCGCGGCATTGAAATTGCCGGCATACAGCCCTTAAAGCCCATGAGCGACACCGTGATCGCTATGGCCGCCGGTATCTCGCTCTTTGTGATCCCGGTGGATTCGAAGAAGGGCGTGCACGCTTTGGATTGGGCGAGTGCCTCTCGCGGCATCGCTTGGGACGTGTTGGTTCTCTTTGGCGGCGGTTTGTCGATGGCTGCAGCCATTCAAAGCACCGGTGCGGCCAACGCCGTGGGTGCCGCAGCCATGTCGCTGGGTTCCTTGCCCGATTGGGGCATCCTCGGCGGCGTGACGACCTTGGCAGTGTTTGTCTCCGAATTTACGTCCAATACCGCTTTGGCAGCAACGTTGATGCCCTTGGTCGCAGCCGTTGCCAACTCGTTGAACATGCATCCGGAAGCGCTTCTGATCTGTGCCACGATCGGTGCCAGCTGCGCCTTCATGATGCCGGTGGGAACGCCTCCCAACGCCATGGTGTTCGGTACGGGCCGTATCAAGATTCAGGACATGATTCGTGCCGGTATCTGGTTAAACCTTGTTGCAGTGATCGTTATTCCGGTGATGTGCTACTTCTTGAGTCCGGGCATCATCAAGTCGATTCAAACCGCAGGTGCCGCTGCCGGTATGTAAGACGATTGAGATCGCAAAAAAACGATTTTGACCGAGCTTGGGAGAGCTTCTCCCAAGTCCGGCAAAGCCCCGAAAAGGCGCAGGCATTTCACAGCAACCTGCGTCTTTTCACTTTTTCGGTAATCCGACAAAAACGGCATGCAACTTTCGATTGCATGCCGTTTTCTCAAATGAAAGCTTGGCTTCGATTACTTCGTGCCGAACAGACGATCGCCTGCGTCACCTAAGCCGGGAACGATATAGGCGTTTTCATCGAGCTTTTCGTCAAGGCTTGCGACATAAACGTCGACGTCCGGGTTGGCCTTCTGGAAGACTTCCACGCCTTCGGGGGCAGCCACCAGAGCCAGGAAGCGGATGCAGTCGGACGGTACGCCGCGCTTTTTCAAAACTTCCACAGCATGAGCGGCGGAGTTGCCGGTCGCCAACATCGGATCGCACACGATAAAGATACGATCGGTCGTATCGGGCAAGCGCACCAAGTATTCCACGGGTTGCTTGTTTTCGTCACGATACAAGCCGATGTGACCGACACGAGCCGAAGGCATCAAAGACAGAAGGCTGTCGCTCATGCCGAGGCCGGCGCGCAATACCGGCACAATCACCTGCTTTTTGCCCGCCAAGGTCGGAGCCTGCATCGTGCACAAGGGCGTTTCGATCTTGCGGTGCGTGATCGGCAGATCGCGGGTCAACTCATAGCCCATCAGCATCGTGATTTCGTGCAAAAGCTGACGAAACACGTTGGTACTCGTTTCTTTCTGACGCATGATCGACAGCTTGTGCTGCACGAGCGGATGATCGACGATATGCAAACGGGGGAAACGGGGATCTGTCTTCACGATAACGCTCCTTA
>JAUNOJ010000401.1 GCA_030531135.1 Sutterellaceae bacterium
CCGAAAAAATTCTTTTGTCCGAACCCATCACCGCCACGGAAGCTTTGGACATGCGTTTGGTCTCGGGCGTTTTCCCCGACGAACAAGTGCGCGCACAGGCTAAAGCTCGCGCCGAGCGCCTCTCCAAGATGAGCCCGACAGCGGTTCAGGCCGCCAAAGGCCTTTTGCGCGAAGCATGGAGCCTTCGCTTGACAGCCTTGCGCGACAGTGAAGCACGCACCTTTGCAAAAACGTGCACGACGCCTGAAGCCAAAGAAGCCTGCGCAGCATTTTTAGAAGGCCGCATGCCCAATTTTTAAGAAAAAAACGAAAGGAAGAGAAAATGCGCGTACTTTTAACCGGCGGCATGGGCTTTATCGGTTCGCACACCGCCGTCGAACTGATCGAAACGGGGCACACACCCGTCATTTTCGACAACCTGTGTAACAGCTCGCCCGATGTGTTGGACGCCATTGAAAGCATCACCGGCGTCAAGCCCGATTTTGTTCAAGGCGACATTCGCGACAAAGAAACGTTGCGCAAAGCGTTAAACGACTTCGATATCGAATCCGTCATTCACTTCGCCGGACTCAAGGCCGTGGGCGAAAGCTGCGTCAAGCCTTTGGCCTATTACGACAACAACGTCAACGGCACGCTCGTTTTGCTCGAGGCCATGCGCGAAACCGGCGTGACGCAGCTCATCTTTTCGAGTTCCGCCACCGTATACGGTACGCCCCAATACCTGCCCTTGACCGAAGCTCATCCGGTGGGTGCGGGCATCACCAACCCTTACGGTCGCACCAAGTGCATGATCGAAGAAATTCTCTCCGATTTGTGCAAAGCCGATGCAGGGTTCACGGCACTGTGCCTGCGTTACTTCAATCCGATCGGCGCACATGCCTCGGGTCTGATCGGTGAAAATCCCAACGGCATTCCCAATAACCTCATGCCCTACGTAGCGCGCGTAGCCTCAGGCGCCTTGCAATGCATTCAGGTGTTCGGCAACGACTACGACACTGTCGACGGCACAGGCGTTCGCGACTATATCCACGTATGCGACTTGGCTGCCGGTCACGTCGCCGCCCTGGAAAAAGCGCAAAGCGTCAAGGGTTGGCACGCCGTCAACCTCGGAACCGGTCGCGGTACCAGCGTTTTGGAAATGGTGCACGCCTTTGAAAAGGCCTGCGGCAAGACGCTGACTTACAAAATCGTCGATCGCCGCGCCGGCGACGTAGCCGCCTGTTGGGCCGATTGTCAAAAAGCCAAAGACTTCTTGGGCTGGCAAGCCAAGTTATGTCTGGAAGAAATGTGCGCAAGCGCCTGGAATTTTGAAGAAAAGCTGCGCGCCAAAGCCAAGAGTTGATCGTACGGATCACACAATGAGGAAAATGCCGACACGCCCGAGGACTGTCGGCATTTTCTTTAAGAAAGACTCGGGCAGCTTTACTTGACGCGTTTGGCCGCTTCGATCAAACTGTAACTCTTTTTCTTAGGTAAGCTATTTGGCTGAGGAGTTGCATGTCAGC
>JAUNOJ010000402.1 GCA_030531135.1 Sutterellaceae bacterium
TCACCAGACTGGAGTTGTAATAGCGGGCGTCTCCCGTGACTTCTTCCCCGATCCAATCGGGCTTGTCAAACACTTCGTTTTCATCCGTCAATTCGATCTCGGCTACGACAAGGCCGGCGTTGTCGCCCATAAACTCATCGACTTCCCACGTGTGACCGCCGTAAACAATCACGGTGCGCGTCTTTTCAATCAAGGGACGCAAAGCCATCGTTTCAAGCATCTTGACGGCATCTTCGACCGGAATTTCATACTCAAACTCGGCGCGTACGGCTCCTGTGTTTTTTCCTTTGATCGTGAGAAAGCCTTTGTCGCCGGCAACACGCACACGTACCGTGCGCTCTTTTTCATCGTTGAGATAGCCTTGGCGGAAAACCGTGGGAGTGCCCAGAGCTTTCCATGCGTTACCGGTCACCAAAAACTTGCGTTCGATTTCAAGGCCTTTGTTCTTTTGTTGTGTCATGACCATTCCTTTAAGCCAAACTTGAGACACCGGGGCCGCTTAAACGACTTACGCCGCCTGTTTCGGGTTTGACTTCAATGATGGCACCGATACGTTCTCGGATTTCGCCTACGTGCGAAATGATGCCGATAAGTTTGCCTTGGCTGTTTAATGAGGCCAAGGTTGATAGTGCCGCATCCAATGCGTCGGCATCCAACGTACCGAACCCTTCGTCCAAAAAGAGAGATTCGACGCGCACGTTGCGACCGGCCATCTTCGAGAGCCCCAACGAGAGCGCCAAACTCGCGATAAAGGTTTCGCCACCCGAAAGGTTTTTGGAGCTGCGCTCCAAGCCGCCCTGATAGTTGTCGATCACGTTGATGCCCAAAGGCTCTTTGCCGTCGGTTTCATCGCGCTTGAGTCGGTAACGGTCGCTCATCATGCGCAGTGCATCGTTGGAGTAGGCAAGCAAAGTGTCAAACGTAATCGACTGCACGAACTGGCGATACTTTTTACCGTCGGCAGAACCGATCAGGCCGTGGAGCTTTGACCAAACATCCAAAATCTTTTTCTGACGTTCGACAGTGGCAACCACGGACGCGCGACGCGTTCTTGTTTCGGCGTCCTGCTTGAGTTTTTCTTGGGTTTGTCCTACCGTCTGATCGCATTCGGAACGCTTAACCGCGAGTTCGGCGGTTTGTGCTTGTAAGCTTTCAAGTGACGCTTCGGTCAAGGGCTTTTCATTGAGTTGGGCCAAATGTGTTTGCTTTTCCTTTAGGGATTTGTCATAAGCTTGGGCTTGAGCCTTGGTTGACTCGATTTTACGTTCTCCTTCAGCGAGTGCAGCGGGCGGCATGCGTGCCGAACCCCAAGCTTCATCGCTTTCAAACCCTGCTTGATTGCGTTTTTCCGTCCAAACTTCGGACTTCGTTTGCGCGTCCAAACGTAGCGCTTCGATCGAGCCTTCTTTGGCTTGAATTTGCCCTTTGTGAGCGCTTAATTCGCTATCTGATTTTTGAGTCGCAGCTTGCGCTTGACCGCGTTTGGCCACGCAATTGGCGAGGGC
>JAUNOJ010000403.1 GCA_030531135.1 Sutterellaceae bacterium
TGGGGCGCGTGTGCTATCACACGTGCGAAACGGCTTGCAACCGCGGCGGGCTCGATGCAAGCGTGGGCATCAATTCGGTGGAACGTTTCTTGGGTGACAATGCCTTGGCCAAGGGCTGGGCGTTCGATGCACCGAAAAAAGAATCGGGCAAGCGTGTGCTTGTGGTGGGCTCGGGTCCGGCAGGGCTGTCTGCCGCTTACCACTTGCGCCGCATGGGCCACAGCGTTCACATGGTCGAAGGCAGTCAGGAAGCCGGCGGCATGATGCGCTACGGCATTCCGAAGTATCGTCTGCCGCGCGAAGTGCTCGATGCAGAAATCAAGCGTATTGCCGATATGGGCGTGGAAATCGAATTGGGGCGCGAAGTCACCGATTTGTCCAAAGAAATGGCCGAGGGGCACTATGACGCGGTCTTTTTGGGCGTGGGCGCTCATTTGGCCCGGCGCACCTATATTCCGGCCGGCGATGCCAGCCGCGTGATGGACGCCGTGACGGTGTTGCGCGACTTGGCCGGCGACGAAAAGCCCATGCTCGGTCGTCGCGTGGTGGTCTACGGCGGCGGAAATACCGCCATGGACGTGGCGCGTACCATGCGTCGTATGGGTGCCGAACCCTTGGTCGTTTATCGCCGTACACGAGATCGCGCACCGGCGCATCCTTCCGAAATTGCAGAGGCCATTGAAGAAGGCGTGACCATGAAGTGGCTCTCCACGGTGAAAGAAGCCGCAGGCGGCGAAATCAAGATCGAAAAGATGGTTTTGGATGAAAACGGCAAGCCGCAAAGCACCGGAGAGTTCGAAACCATCGCTGCCGACAGCCTTGTGTTGGCCTTGGGACAGCAGACGGATTTGTCGCTGTTAAGTAATGTTGAGGGCCTGTCAATCGAAAACGACGAAGTTGCTGTCGACCCCGTGACGCTGATGACCGGCGCACCGGGTGTGTTTGCCGGCGGCGATATGATCGCAGGCGACAAAAACGTGACGGTGGCCATCGGTCACGGCAAGCGTGCGGCGCGCGCCATTCATGCGTATTTGAACGGCGAAACATATGTCGAGCCCAAGAAAGCGCCGATGGCAACTTTCGATCGCTTGCATACGTGGTACTACGCCGATGCTCCCAAGACCGTGCGTCCGATGCTCGATATCGTGCGTCGTCAAACGACCTTTGACGAAGTGCAGCACGGTTTGACCGAAGAAAACGCATTGTTCGAAGCACGTCGTTGTATGAGTTGCGGCAACTGTTTCGAGTGCGACAACTGTTATGGCGTGTGTCCTGACAATGCCGTTATAAAACTTGGCGAAGGCATGAAGTTTAAGTTCAACTACGACTACTGCAAGGGGTGCGGCATCTGCGCCAACGAATGCCCCTGCGGTGCGATCGATATGGTAAGCGAAGATATCTAAAGCTTTGCCAAACCGGTGAACTTGTGAGAAACCGCGACTATTCCTTCCTAAACATCCTATTGCATGATGCATATCAGCGCAGGATTTTAGGCGGAGGCAGC